>CAMEKL010000056.1 GCA_945921365.1 uncultured Bacillota bacterium | reverse complement strand
ATTGTCGGAATATATTAGACAGCCATTACCCGAACACCTCCCATTGTTTGAAGAAGTGTTGAAGTATATTGTGAAGTCTTCAACATGAGTGCTGTTGGCAGTATAATTTTCTGTTATTGAAATTTTTCCATCTTTAACAGTTAGTGTTTTTGGCGCTTCAAATTTATAAACAAAGAAATGAAGCATTGAACTTGAAATTATGTTTTGGCTGGCATCTCCAATAATTCTGAAATAAACTTCAATATATCCAAACATATTTTCAAAGTCATATGATGTTACATTTTTGCCAAGATTTACTGTTCCTTCATCAATAATTTGTTGTGTTCTGTTAAATGCATATTTAATTCTATATCCAGTTATTAAATCTAAATTGGTTATTTCGCTCCAAACAAAAACACCATTTGGGGAATTGAAATTTATGTTATTGTCAAGTTTAAACGCATCAATTTCCACATAGTCAGAATTCAAATTTGTTCCATTTCCCTTGCATACAACCCTAAATTTAACATTTCCAGTATTTAATAGCAAATTTGAAATTAAAATGCTCTTAGAGGTTGAAGTTAAAATTTCAAATGTTTCAAAGTTGTTTTGACTATAGTAAATAACATAATTGTTGATATTTTGACTATCTTTCCAAGTGAGATAAGTTCCATCATCCTCGCTTAATTGCAAGTTTGTTGGAGCATTTAATTTTGTTATATCAACAGCAACTTCGTTTGAGTTGATAATTCCAATAGTTGTTGAAATTGCCTTAACTTTAATATTTGAAGAATTGCTCCAATCAAAAGGAATAACAAAATAGCACACGTCATTTTCAAAAGTGAATAGTCTTTTGTCAATGCCATAACTTGCCTCAAAAGAAATATTATTTTGGCTGTATGAACTCAAATTTGAAACGGTTATTATATTTCCTTCAGTTGTGCAAGAATAAGCAAGAATTGGCACATCTAGTTTTCTATAATTAACAACGGAATTTTCAAAATTTGTGCTTGTTATATAATATATTTCATCTCCGCACGCTTTATATTCAACTTTGAATTGTCCGCTTTGAAGGTCTATGAGTGCAAATTTGAAAGTTATAAAGTTTGTTTTTTCAGTTTTCGAAACAGCAATTTCGCCCGCATTAAAATCATCTTTAATCAAATTTATTGTTGCGTCAGCACAATTTATTCTAAATTGATATTCATTTGAAGACTGCGTAATTTTAAATTCAATTTCATCAATTTCAATAAGGCTATTTTTGGCTTGATTTATAATAATTTCACCAGAGTTTGAAATTGTGTATCTAAGTGCTGAGTTATCTAATTTTTTAGTATAACAATAGTTAAGCTCATTTGATTCATCTGAAACAAGAAGTAAATCTAATCCACTTTGCTGTGCAATTGCAATATATGCCAATATTTCATAATCTCCATAAGAATATGGCAAATTAAAGGCTCCATCAAGAATATCTGGCAAATAGATGTCCTCATCAAAACTATCAATAACAATAAGCTTTTGGGCTGGCGTTATTTCAAACTTCCCAACCATACCTTTATAGGTTATATCTAAAACAAGATAATATTCTCCAACATCATCAAAATTATTTTTATCAAATGCTAAAACATTATTTGCCACAGAAAGTTGTGGGCTTGTAATTTTAGAAAGTGAAACATTTTGCCAATTGCCTGCAAGATTAAATATATTTGAAGAATCAAAAGCGTCAACATAAAAGCTGTTAATATTTCTAACTTTAATTGATAAATTTTGATTATCTAATGGCAGTTCAACACTTCCGGTTGCAACATTTCCATCGACGATTGCCTGTTTCCCAGCAAGGTCTAGTATATAGCCATTTGATAATGTAACAAAAGACACATTATCGCATTTATCAAAAGATACAGAAAGCTGTGCACTATCAGAATAAGATTCATCATCAGACTTTGCTGTGATTAAAACAAAAGACCTTCCAACTGGCAAATCACTTCTTAAAATTTCAATATCATAACTTGAAACATTAAACTCATTTGGATTATATGTGAAAGAATAAATAACATTCAATTCATCATCTTTAACTTCAACATAATACTTTGTTGCACCGTCAATTGCAACAATGTTTAGCTCAATTTTGTTATCATTTTCAGCATCAATTGAAATTGAATTTAAAACAGGTGTTGCGAGTGTTTTTGTTATAACAAAAGTTTTTGTTGCAACATTAGAATTGATAATATTGTTTCCATTTCCAACTGATATAACAGAAACACTATATCCTCTAACTTGCAAATCTGAAACGTCAATTGAACTGGAATTGTAAAGCACATATTTTCCACCGTCAATAGAAACAAGATATGTATTGTTCGTTTGAGAAGTTATAAGTTGGAGATATGTTCCAGAAACTTCATAATTTACATTAACACCTGTTATTGCTTCAAGTTTTGAAAGCTCAAAATTTACAATGTCAGATTCAATAATGTTCTTTGAACTTGATTTTGCAATTATTTTAACAATATAATTTCCAGACTTTTCAAAAATTTCATTTGTTTTTCCAAGTGAGAAATAAACTTTGCCATCAACAACACCATATTCTGTTAATGTCTTAATAAGCTCATTGTTGTTAACATAAATCAATTTCAACTCATATTTTGTTGCGTATTCATTCTGATCAAAAACAATAACGCTCTCATCGTCAACTTCCTCACGATAAACATTATCAACAGAATCAAGTTTGGAAGCATCAAAATTTACAAAATCGGAGTTGAAAAAGTTTAAACTGTTTGAAATTGCAAAAATCTTAACACTGTATATTCCACTTACAGTTGGAGCGAATGTAAACTGACATTCTTCAACATTATACTCTGTTTTTTCTTGGTTCTTCTCGTTGAAAACAATAACTTTATATCCAGTTGCATCGCTAACAGCATTCCATGTGTATAGCAAACTATTGTCAGATTTTTCAAAATCAATTTCTGGCAAGTCTAGTTTTGTTATATCAAATTCAAAAACATTTGAATTTAATGTATAAATTCCTTCGTCAACACTAGAGCTTCCAACCGCTTGAATTTTAAAGATGTAGTTTCCTGCCATTTCAAAATTTTTGATTGCAACTTTAACAACAGATTGATTTAAATTTTCAAAAGTTTGAACTGAATGAATATATGGCAATTCACTCACATCTCTTGTAAGCAAAACATCATTACATTTTATGGTGTAATTTTGATATTCTATTGGCTTTGTGAAAATTAAATTTAAAGTTTGATCGTCTTTGTTTAATGTGTAATCTACTTGCAAATTTTTAAAAGAATGAATTTCTGCTTCAACTTTATCACTGTTAATATATAAAACATTTTCTGAATTGTTGGAAAGGTAAAGTTTTGCAGTGTAAACATCTGTTCCTTCAAATATGTCAGATGAAACAAAGAAACTTCCACTTATAGTGTTTAACTCAATTTCTTCCTTATCTAAAAGAGTTTCATCACTTGAATAAACTTCAATATTTAACACACATCCAATGTTACTTGCAGAAATTTCATAAGAAACTTCAAAATTGTTAACATCAAACTCTATAAGTGGGTTATCCAACCTTGAAATTGTTTTAAAGAAAGATTTATCTGAATCTATGAACTGCTTATATTCATCTCCTCCAAACGTTGAAACAACGCTATAACTAAATGAACCCGCATTTGCCGTTTCGCTTGCAAGTGCTTTATAATATGTTTTCCCGCTAGAGTTCTCTTTTTCAATTTCGCACTCAATCAAATTGCCTTCGAGATATATTTTATAATCTTTCTCTTCGTCAAGCCAATAAAGATATGTTGAATTTCCAATTCTTTTAACAGAAAGTTCTTTTGGTGAAGTTAGTTTTTCAACAACAAGTGAATTTTCAAGAGATTGTAAAAAATATGTTGAAATGCCATCTACAACTTCACTTTTTTTGTTTGGAACTACTTTTGAAACAAAATCAACCCTCTCTCCAGATTCAAAAGTTAATGAATTTGTTGTGGCTGTTTTTGTTGTGCTTTCAATTGAAGTCTCGTTGCTATCCTTTGTGTATGATAGAACTAATTTAACATCATCTAATTCTGTGTTAGCAACAACCTTATCTTCCACAGCGCCAATTGTTGGGCTTTCAAGCACAACAATGTTCATTTTTGAAGCAAGTGATTCGTTTCTTCCATTTGCTTTAACAA
>CAMEKL010000055.1 GCA_945921365.1 uncultured Bacillota bacterium | reverse complement strand
CAATTGAAAAAGTTGTTTTTGATAAACTTGAAGAGTTATACAGTGAGTTAGATTATATTAAAGAAAAATTTAAGCAAAAAGCTTCAGAATTTTTAAGAGAAAAAGAATATGAGTTTGCTCTTCATGCAAAAACTCTTGAAAAAAGTGATATCAATTCCATTTTAAATAAAGGTTTTGCCTACCTTGAAAAAGAGGGAAATAGTGTTGGTTTAAAAGATTTAAATGTTGATGATGTTTTTGAAACAGTTGTTAAAGATGGAAAAATAAAGAGTAAAGTTTTAAAATTGGAGGAAAGATGATGGAGGAAATCAATAATTTTGAAAATAACGAAAAAAGGCTTAAAGAAATTTGTGAAAAACTTGAAAATGAAAACTGTACTATTTCTGAAATTTCAAAACTTTATGAAGAGGGCGCACAAAAACTTAAAGAGTGCTATGATTACTTGAATCAATATAAAGGTAAAATAACTAAAATTGTTCAAACAATTGATGGGTATAAAGAAGAAGATATGTAGTACTATGCAAATATCACACACAATATATAGTACTATGCAAATTTTGTTATATTTAATTTGTTATTTTTGTTTGCTTATGCTTGCAAAAATGATAAGATAAAACTGTTTAGGGGAAATACGATTATGAAAGATAAAAAATTTGTTCAAGAAATTGCAGATATGGAAGTTGATTTTCCACAATGGTATACAGATTTAGTTTTAAAAACTGAACTTGTTGATTATGGACCTGTTAAAGGAACCATGGTTATTCGTCCTTATGGATATGAAATTTGGGAAAACATTCAAAATTATTTAAACAATAAAATTAAGGAAACGGGGCAT
Organism: uncultured Bacillota bacterium; assembly: GCA_945921365.1. Classification (GTDB taxonomy): domain Bacteria; phylum Bacillota; class Clostridia; order Christensenellales; family UBA1242; genus UMGS687. The sequence continues at coordinate 3,405 of CAMEKL010000055.1, read as the reverse complement.
AAAAACGCATATTTTCCTATGTTTATTCCAGAAAGTTATTTAATGAAAGAGGCAGAGCATGTTGAGGGTTTTGCTCCTGAAGTTGCTTTGGTTACCCATGCTGGTGGTGCACAACTTTCAGAAAGGCTAGTTGTTAGGCCAACATCTGAAACTATAATTTGCGATATGTATTCAAAGTGGATAAAAAGTTATAGAGACTTGCCTGTTCTTATGAATCAATGGTGTAATGTTTGCAGATGGGAGAAAACAACAAGACCATTCCTTAGAACAAGTGAGTTTTTGTGGCAAGAGGGTCACACTGTTCATGCAACGCAAGAAGAAGCAGATATAGAAACTGAAAAAATGCTTAATGTTTATGCTAAAATGGGTGAAGAGCTTCTTGCGATTCCTTTCTTTATTGGTAGAAAAACTGATAGTGAAAAATTTCCTGGAGCGGTTGCAACTTATGCGATTGAAGCTATGATGCATGATGGAAAAAGTTTGCAATCTGGAACTTCTCATAATCTAGGACAAAAATTTGCAAAAGCTTTTGGAATTAGGTTTTTAGATAAAAATAGTGAATTGAAATATGGTTATTCAACTTCTTGGGGTGTAACAACAAGGCTTATTGGTGCTTTGATTATGGTTCACGGAGATCAAAGAGGGCTTGTTCTTCCACCAAGAGTTGCTCCAATTCAAGTGGTAGTTGTTCCAATTAAACAAGATGAAGAAATTGTTAAAAATGCTTGTGCTCAAATTGAAGATAGTTTAAAGAAATCTTCTGTTAGGGTGTTTGTTGATAGTAGAGATAATTCTCCTGGCTGGAAATTTAATGAATGGGAAATGAAAGGTGTTCCAATCAGAATCGAAATTGGGCCAAGAGATATTGAAAACGGGCAGTGTGTTGTTTTCAGGCGCGATGATTGCGTAAAAGATATCGTTAAACTTAGCGAATTAGATGAATATGTTGTTAAACTTTTAGATGAAATTCATAATAATATGTTTAACAAAGCGAAAGCATATAGAGATGCAAGGGTTGAAAATGTTGAAAATATTGATGAATTGTTAAGTGCGGTTGATGGTAAAAAGTTCGCAAGGGCATATTGGTGTGGCGATTCAGCCTGCGAAAAGCAAATTAAAGAAAAGACATCTGCAACTTCAAGATTTATTGAAAAAGAAAATGCAACAGAGGGGAAATGTGCTTGTTGTGGCAAAAAATCAAAAGCTGTTGTAGTTTTTGCAAGGGCATACTAATTTTAATTTTTTATAAATATTAAAACAATCTTTACTTTTTGGTTAAAGGTTGTTTTTTTGTGTAATTGTAGGGTGGGGGTGGTGGTAAAAAATTATTTTTGTTTAATGTATAACGATTTATAAATATAAATTGAAAATGTATTAAAATTTATAGCGTTAATATTTATTAAAAATCTACTGAATAAATATTCAAAAAACGCTTGTATAATTATAAATTTTAATGTATAATAATTCCAAACTAAAAATTATTTATGAATAAACATAAATTTATAATTATTCATAAATCGCTACAACGTGCTCTATAAGCTATTTGTAGAAGTTTGCAAAAAGGATAGGAAAAAGAAATGGCAAGATCTGTTAGACAATCAAAAATTCTAGAATTGATATCTACAAGGGCAATTGAAACGCAAGATGAGCTTGTTTCTTGTTTGCGTGCCGCGAATTTTGACATAACTCAAGCAACAATTTCAAGAGATATAAAAGAACTTGGTCTCATTAAAATTTTAAGTGCTGAAAGCGGGAAATACAAGTATGCGATTGTTGAAAGTGGGGATCAAGCAGTTTCTAATAAATACATATCAATTTTTAAAGAAAGTGTTATATCAATAAAACAAGCACAAAATTTGGTTGTTTTAAAAACAATTAAATGCATGGCAAGTTCGATTTGTGGGTTTGTTGATAAACTTAATTTGGATAACATTTTGGGTGCGGTTTGTGGTGATGACACTGTTATGATTATCTTGCCAAACAATCTTCTTGCAATGGATTGTTGTGATACATTAAATAAACTTATAGGTGAATAAAAGTGATTGAAAGGCTTAAAATTCAAAATTATGCGCTTTTAAAGAATGTTGAAGTTGAGTTTAAACCTGGCTTCAATGTTCTTCTTGGGGAAACTGGTGCTGGAAAAAGTTTAATATTAGACAGTTTAAATTTTCTTCTTGGTGCTAAAGCGGATAAGAATATTATTAGAAGTGGGGAAGAATTTGTTAAAGTTTCTGCCATTTTTTCTTGCAATGATAATTTAAACAAGTGTTTGGCTGACTTTGGTTTTGATTGTTATGATGAACTTCTAATTTCAAGAACTTATTCAACCTCAGGTAAAAATGAGGTTAGGGTTAATGGTTCTTTTGCGACTACATCCATTCTTAAAGAAATCGCACCTGCAATAGTTGATAGTTTTAGTCAAAATGAGCAAGTTGAACTATCTAAAACTAAAAATCATTTGATGCTTGTTGATGGATTTTCGCCTAAGACAATAAATCCGCTTAAGGAAGAACTTGCGATATTGATTGAAAAACACAGTGAAATTGTTTCTGAAATGGAAAAATATGGCACCGATTCAAAAAACAGGCTGAGCAGGATTGATATATTGAAATTTCAAATCGAGGAGATTGAAGAAACAAATTTAAAAGAAAAGGAAATTGGTGAGATATCAAATAAGCTTTCTCAGATTTCAAGTTCTGAAAAGATTATAAATTCGCTTAAAGAGCTTGATGGAGAATTGTTTGGAGAAAATATTTCTCTGTCTGGACTTTTAAATTCCTCTTCTAGTAAGCTTTCAAACTATTCCACTATTGACAAAACTATAGAAAATGTTTGCGAAAGATTACAACAAATTTCAATTGATATTGAAGATATAAAGTATGATATTTCAAGTTTGATTGAAAAATATTCTTTTGATAGAGAGAATATTGATTCTCTTATTGAGAGACGGGAAAAACTTGAAAAGCTTCAAAAAAAATATGGAGCAACTTATGAAGAAATAAATAATTTTCTCTCTTCTGCGAAAGCCGAACTAGAAAAACTTGAAAATGCAGACGAGAAGCTTGAATCTCTTTCAAAAGAAAAGCAACAAATTCTTCAAAAAATTTACGACGTCTGCTTAAAAATCTCAAACGAAAGGCGTTTATATGCTGAAAAAATTGAGAAACTTCTTGAAATTGGCCTAAAAGAGGTTGGAATTAAGTTTGGAAAGGTTCAAATTGTGTTTAATGAAATTCCATCGAAAGACAATTTTTCGTTTAATCAAACGGGTTTTGATAGTGTTGAGATTATGTTTACTGCTAATGCTGGAGAAAAGCTTAAACCTCTTTCAAAAACGATTTCAGGCGGAGAAATGAGCAGGTTTATGCTCGCACTAAAAAACATACTGGCAGATAATAACGGCGT
>CAMEKL010000054.1 GCA_945921365.1 uncultured Bacillota bacterium | reverse complement strand
CAAAGTTTGTTGGAAATGATGTTATTGCGGACGTTCATCTTGGCGATTGGGGGCTTCAAATGGGGCTTACAATTCTTGGAATTATGGAGAAGTTTGATGTCGGTTATTATTTTAATAAGACTGGCGAAAAACTCAATATAACAATGGATGACCTAAATGTTATTTATCCAGAGATGAGTGCAAAATCAAAGGAAGATGAAAACATTAAAAGGCAGGCCCAGGAAATAACAACAAAGCTTCAACATAAAGCAGTTGGCTATTATGATATTTGGAAAGATATTAGAAAAATTTCAGTTGATGCAATAAAAGAAATATACTCTAAACTTAATGTTGATTTTGATTTATTTAACGGAGAGAGTGACAGCGACTTGTATATCTCAAAGGTTTTTGAAATTTTAAACGAAAAACAACTTATTGAAAAGAGTGAGGGAGCAGAAATTGTTAATGTTGCAGTTGAAGGCGAAAATAAGCCAATGCCACCAGTAATTGTGAAATCTTCAGCGGGAGCAGGTCTTTACGCAACAACAGACATCGCAACAATTCTTGAAAGGGTTCAAAAATATAATCCAGACGAAATTTGGTATATAACAGATGACAGGCAATCTATGCACTTTGAACAGGTGTTTAGAGTTTGTAAGCTTGCTGATATTGCAAGTGAAAAAACAAGTCTTTTGCACCTTCCATTTGGAACAATAAATGGGAAAGATGGCAAGCCATTCAAAACGAGAGAGGGTGGAGTTATGCGTCTTTCAGATTTAATATGCTTGGTAACAAATGCAAGCAATGAAAAACTTAAAGAAAACGGTAAAGAGTCCGATTTAAATTTAGCAGAAAAAATTGGTGTTTGTGCACTAAAATTTGGTGATATGATAAATTTTCGTGGCAAAGACTATGTTATGGATATTGATAAATTTTGCTCTTTTGATGGCAAAACAGGACCATATATTTTATATAGCCTTGTTAGGATAAATTCAATTTTGCATAAAGCTGGGAATTTTCAAAATTGCTTTAAAATTAGCGGTGAAATTTCAAGAGAAATCATTGTTAATATATTAAAGCTTTCAAACGACATTTATCTTGCATACAAGGAAAAAGCACCAAATATTATGTGCCAAAGTGCTTATTCACTTGCGAGTTCTTTCAGCACTCTCTACGCAAATGAAAACATACTTCAAGAGCAAAACACCAGCAAGAGAAATGCACTTTTAACACTTCTAAAACTTATTTCAAAAAGCCTTCAAATTGTGTGTAATTTACTTGCTGTTGATGTTCCAGAAAAAATGTAAAAATATATTAAAAAATAAAAAATAAAAGATTTTTTTCTTTTATTTTTTTTATTTTATTTTATTTTATTTTTTTTAATTTAAAATTTTATTTTAATTTAAAATATTATTTTATTTTAAAATTATTATTTTTCCATTTATCCATGCATTAAAAATGTTTTCAAGTTTCATGCTAGAACCCTTTTCAAAAGCGGAGATTAGCGTTTCTGGCTTTGCAATTTTATATTTATTTTCTTCAAAATATATTTTTAAGCATTTTTTAAATTTATTAAGTCCAATAATTTCTCTAATATTATCAAATAAAAGCATGCCTTTAACATATGCCATGTAAACATATTCTTGTTCGGAACTATATTCGTTTAATTTTCTGTTTATTGATGTGTCAACTTCTCCAAATGCTCCTTCATAAACTTCAACAAAAAGTTGATAATTTGAGTAAGCATTTTTTATTAAGTCTTCTCTTTTAATTTCGTAACTTGGGTTAAGTTCGTAAAAAAGTGCGGTGGTGTATTCTGTCAGCCCTTCATCAAGCCAAGCATTGTCATATTCACTATTACCAACAAGATTATACCACCATTGATGTGCTGTTTCGTGAACTATCACTTGTTCATATTGTTTGTGTTCTTTTATGTCATCTGAAATTAAAACTAAATTTGGATACTCCATTCCGCCATGAACAAAATTTGCTTCTGCAACATTGAAAGTTTTGTAAGAATATTTTCCAATCAGTTTGTTAAAAGTTGAAATTGCTTGTTTCGCAACTTCAAGTGAAGCTTCAGGTTCGCTGTCATTATAGTAATAATAGTTTATTTTTGTGCTGTCAGTTTCTGCTGAAATCACATTATATTTTTCGCTTAAAATAATTGCAAAATCTCTCACATTTTTTGCGCAAACTTGCAAATTTTTGCTTCCGTTATTTGTTGTTTCTTTTATTATTTCTCCACTGCAAACACAAGTGAATTTTTCAGGAAATTTGAAATTTACATCATAATTTGCCATTTCAGAGTAGAATGGATCGCCGTTATAGTGATATAAATCTGTTTTAAATTCGCCATTATCAATAGCACAAGCAATTGGGTAAATATTACCTAAGTTTATTGTGCTATCGCCATAACCAAATCTGTGATGTATGTTTGGAACAGTAACTTTAAATTTAATTTCAATTTGAATTTCTTCGTTAGGAAAAAGTTCCTTTGTGAGGTTGATTTTCAAAATGTTTTCATCTTCGCCAGCAATTTGATAGCTTGGACTTGAAATTTCATCTTCTTCTCCAAGTTTTAAAGAACACTCCATTCCAGATAGTTTAACATTTTCAATTTTAATATTCCCATAACTTTTCCCGTTCGGGTAAGCTTTATGCTCGTTTGTTAAACTTACAGGTGAAATTTTTGCGCCTTCTCTAAACGCGTTTGGATATAGATGGAACATAACGAATGAAAGCGAGTTGCTAGTTTGGTTTTTGTATTCAACAATTTCTTGTCCGTCAACTATTTTAGTGTTTTCGTCAAATGATAAATCGAGCGTGTAGTGTGTTAAATCAAGACTTTCTCTGCTTTCACAACCTGTGAATAGAACAATAGCTAAAACTAAAAATGAGACAAAAAGCACGCATAAAAAAGTTCTAAAAATAAATTTTTTAATTTTCATAGATTCTCCCTGCGGTATGTATATGAAAAAAAACAAATCAAAATGAAAAATGTTAGCAAAAAATATTAAAAATACTTTGCTTTAAAAATAAAAAGTTGTAGAATACAACTCGGTGAAAAGAAATCACAAAATTTAAACAAGGAGAAAAATATGGCAAAAAAGAAGTATGTTTACCTTTTTAACGAGGGTAACGCTGACATGAGAGAGCTTCTTGGCGGAAAAGGTGCACACCTTGCTGAGATGACAAATATTGGCATGCCAGTTCCACAAGGCTTCACAGTAACAACTGAAGCATGTAATCGTTATTACGAAGATGGAAAGAAATTATCTGATGACATCGTTAAAGAAATCATGGATAATCTCGCAAAGCTCGAAAAAACAACGGGCAAAAAATTTGGAGATGAGAAAAACCCACTTCTAGTTTCTGTTAGAAGCGGAGCAAGAGCATCAATGCCAGGTATGATGGACACAATTTTGAACTTAGGTTTAAACAGCAAAGTTGTAGAAGGTCTTGCAAAACTCACAAATAATCCAAGATTTGCTTATGACAGCTATAGAAGATTTATCCAAATGTTCTCAGATGTTGCAATTGGAATTGAAAAAGCAAAATTTGAAAAAATTATCGATGCAATGAAGGCAGAACGCAAAATTAAGTTAGACACAGAGTTCACAGCAGATGACTTAAAAGTTATGATTGGAAAATATAAAGCACTTTTCAAAAAAGAAATGGGCTATGATTTCCCAGAAGATCCAAATGTTCAACTTATGGAAGCTGTTAAGGCAGTTTTCCGTTCTTGGGATAATCCAAGAGCAATCTTCTACAGAAGAAATAATGATATTCCTTCAAGCTGGGGAACTGCTGTTAACATTCAATCAATGGTTTTCGGCAATATGGGAATTAGCAGTGGAACAGGTGTTGCTTTCACAAGAAACCCATCAACAGGCGAGAAAAAACTCTATGGTGAATATTTAATGAATGCACAAGGTGAAGACGTTGTTGCTGGAATTAGAACACCAAACCCAATTTCAGACCTTGAAAAGCAAGATAAGAAGCTTTACAAACAATTTGTTGAAATTGCAAACACGCTTGAAAAGCACTATAAAGACATGCAAGATATGGAGTTCACAATTGAAAACGGCAAACTCTATATGCTTCAAACAAGAAACGGAAAAAGAACAGCAAAAGCTGCACTTAAAATAGCTGTTGATTTGGTTAAAGAAAAGATGCTCACAGAACAAGAAGCTCTTATGAAACTTGAACCTAAACAACTTGATGCTCTTTTGCACCCACAATTTGATGCTGCTGCACTAAAA
>CAMEKL010000053.1 GCA_945921365.1 uncultured Bacillota bacterium | reverse complement strand
CTAAGTGAACTTAAAGATGCAATACAAAAAAATGCAATTTCAAAATTTGGCGCCCTACTTATGAAAAAGTCGCTTAAAAACATGAAGAAAAAATATGATTTTAATGCTTATGGAGGTTGTCCATTTTTAGGCTGTAAGAAACTTATATATAAAGCACATGGTTCATCAAAAGCAAGTTCTTTTGTTGCCGCTCTAAACCAAGTTGTAAGTTTAGATAGAAGCAAAATCATTGAGAAACTTGGAAATTGTGTTGAAATTGATATTGAAAGCTTAAAATCGGATATTTAAATTAAAAACACTTGACAATAAACAAAAAATATGCTACTTTAATAGCGTTACCGCATTGAAGTGGTATTTTTTAAGTGTGTAAACTATGTTTTCACACACCATAAAAGCGAGTCTGGTTAGAGGAGGTAAATTATGTTTGCAATCGTTGAAAGCGGTGGAAAGCAATATAAAGTTGAAGTTGGCAGCCAAATCGAAGTTGAAAAACTTGAAAATAATGTTGGCGACAAAATCACTTTAAATGTGCTCCTTCTTGCAAATGGAGAAGAAGTTAAAGCTGGAAATCCATATGTTGAAGGAAGCGTTGTTGAAGCTGAAGTTGTTGAGCATGGAAAAGGTGACAAAATTGTTGTTTTTAAATATAAACCAAAGAAAAATGCAAGAACAAAACAAGGTCATAGACAACCATTCACAAAATTGAAAATCACGGCTATAAAATAATGATAAAAGTAAAAATTGTAAAAAAAAATGAAAATTATGTTGCTGTGTTCTGCGAAGGTCATTCAGGATATGACACTTTTGGCAGAGATATTGTTTGCAGTGCTGTCTCAACGCTTATTTTTAATGCAGAAATCGCATTAAATGAAGTTTTGGAAATTGGTGCGAAGGTAAAAACAGAAGAAAAAACAGCAAAAATTTCAATATTACTCCCTGTGTTAAGTGAAGAAAATAAAAAGATTGTTCAAACAATTTTTCAAAGTTTGGAAATCTCACTTAAAAGGATTGAAAAAGAGTATAAAAAATATTTAAATTTAGAGGTGGAAAATGAAAATGTTTAATATTCAGTTTTTTGCTCACAAGAAAGGTGGCGGTTCCACAAAGAATGGTAGAGATTCCAATTCAAAAAGATTAGGTGTTAAAGCATCAGATGGTCAATTTGTTTTGGCTGGTTCAATTATAATTCGTCAAGTAGGCACAAGAGTTTACCCAGGAAAAAATGTTGGGCTTGGAAAAGATTACACTCTCTATTCACTTATTGACGGAAAAGTTAAATTTGAAAGAAGTGGAAGCAAAAAATTAGTTAGCGTATATAGCGCAGAATAATTGGAGGAAAGTAACATGAGTAAAGTATGCGAAATCTGTGGAAGAGGTAAAATGTCTGGCAAAACTGTTAGCCATAGCAATAGAAAAGCAAACAGAACTTGGGACTTGAACCTTCAAGAAACCACAATTGTAGAAGACGGAAAAGAAAAGAAAGTTAAAGCATGCACAAAATGCATCAGAACACTTAGAAAGTAAAAGAAAAAACACGATTAAATCGTGTTTTTTTTTGCAATTTTTACATATTAAGTGTTTTGTTTATGAGCTCTTGTTTAAGTTTTTGATATTCTTCTTCTGTTATTAAATTCTTTTCTTTTAAAGAATCTAATTTTTTTATTTCATCTTCCAAAACAAATTTTTTTCTTGCTGGAGCACTCATCATTACGCTTGGCGTTCTTCCAGCAAATGAGCTTGGGTCAATTTTATTTTCAGGTGAAGCGAAAAAAATTGGAACATCTTTTTCAATTTGGATTTTTCCGCTTGAAATTCTATGTTTAAAGATGCAAATATCAACAAGTTTAAGCACAAAACTGACAATTTGAAGGAATAACAAACTTAAAGCAATATAAACACCACTTGATGTGCTTAATGAACCCACAACTAAAAGCGATTCAATTATAATTAAAATGCCATCAAAAACTAAAAATGTGATGATTGTTCCTTGCTTTGAAAGAAATTCTTTATTACTTTTTGTTGCAAGCAAAATTTGAATAATCCCACAAGAAATGAAACTTACGGCAAATCCAAAAATAATAAGTGCTAGAAATCCAACTATAAGAACACTTAATCCCAATGAAAAAAGCACTGTTTCTGGCGATTGCTCCGAAACGGAAGAGAAGAAAAAGATAAAAGAAAATCCAGCGAGAATGATGCCACAAAGAAGCGTGGCAATTCCAGAAATTAGTGTTAGAGGTTTGATTTGTTTTTTCATAATAACTCCTATATTAAGCATGTTATCATAAAAAAGCGAATTTGTAAATATTATTGCTATTCTTGTGCTATATTTCTTGACTTTTTTATAATGAAATTTTATACTATAATTTGTTATTTAAAATGAGGTTAGTATGCTGGATAAAAAATATAATTTTGCTGAAGTTGAAAAGAAATGGCAAGACTATTGGCAAGAAAAAGAAATTTATAAATTTGACAAAAATTCAAACAAGGAAGTCTATTCAATAGACACACCACCTCCAACTGTGAACGGAAAAATTCACATGGGGCACCTTTCTTCATATATTCACATTGAAACGATTGCAAGATATCAAAGAATGCTTGGCAAAAATGTTTATTTCCCATTTGGATTTGACGATAATGGTCTTCCAACAGAGCGTTATGTTGAAAAGGCAATTGGTAAAAAAGCCTACGAACTTCCAAGGGAAGAATTTATTGCTAAGTGTTTAGAGATTGCAAGCGAACTTGAAAAGGAATTTTTTAATCTTTATTTAAGTGCTGGCTTTTCCGCAAACTTTAAAACAATCTATTCAAGCATTGATGAAAGGGCTCAAAGGATATCTCAAAAATCTTTCTTAGATTTATATAAGAAAGGCAAAGTTTATTATGCAGAAGCTCCAACACTTTGGTGCACAGAGTGCAGATGTGCTGTTGCTCAATCTGAACTTGAAAATGTTGATATAAAAAGCACATTTAACTACATAAAATTTTATATTTCAGGCACAGATGAGTATGTTACAATTGCAACAACAAGGCCAGAAATGCTTTGCGCATGTGATTGTGTTTTTATCAATCCAAATGATGAAAAAAATAGATATTTGCTTGATAAGAAACTTGTTGTTCCATATTATAACTTTGAAGTTCCAGTTTATGAGGATGAGCTTGTTGACCTTGAAAAAGGTTCTGGCGTTGTTATGTGTTGCACTTTTGGTGATACAGTTGATAAAGAATGGCAAAGAAAACACAATCTTCCAATTAAAGAGGCATTCAATGCATCTGGAATTATGAATGAAATTGCTGGTGAGTTCGCTGGTCTTTCAATCGTTTCTGCAAGAAAAGCAATAATTGAAAAACTTGACGAACTTGGTTTGTTAATTAAACAAGAAGCTATAGAGCATGCTGTCTCAACACATGATAGATGTGGAACTCCTGTTGAAATTGCTGTAAAAAAACAATGGTTTATTGATGTTCTTTCAGATATTAACAAAATTTATGATGCTGGAAAAGAACTTAATTGGTATCCAAAAACAATGCAACCAAGGTTCTTGAACTGGGTTGAAAATTACAGTTGGAACTGGTGCATTTCAAGGCAAAGGTATTTTGGCGTTTCAATTCCTGTTTGGTATTGCAAGGAGTGTGGAGAGATTATTGTTGCAGATGAAGAAGATTTGCCGGTTAATCCAATGGTTTCAAAGCCAAAACATGCTTGTCCAAAATGTGGAAGCACTGAATTTGTTCCAGAAACAGATGTTTTTGATACTTGGCAAACATCTTCACTCACCCCTCAAATCACTTTGGATTTAATAAATGGCGATGGTCTTTCAGATAATATGATTCCAATGAATTTAAGACCAAATGCACATGATAACATTCGTGTTTGGGATTTCTACACAGTTGTTAAGAGTTTATTGCACTTTAACAAACTTCCTTGGAAAGATTTGATGATTTCAGGATATGTTACAAGTTCAGACGGAAGCAAGCTTGCAAAATCTAAAGGCAACAGCACAAATAGTCCACAACAAATAATTGCAGAATATTCTGCAGATGTAACTCGATATTGGGCAGATAACCTTTCAGCAGGTAAAGACACAGCTTTTGCACTTGATAACTTCTTAAACGGAAGAAAACTTGTAAATAAACTTTGGAACGCGTCAAAATTTGTTCTTTCCTTCCTTTACGACTACACACCAGAGCAAGTTGAATTGTATCCAATTGATAAATGGGTGATTGAAGAACTAAAAGATGTTTCCAATTTATATCACAAAGCGCTTAATAGATATGAAATCGCATTCTCGCTTTCAGAACTTG
>CAMEKL010000052.1 GCA_945921365.1 uncultured Bacillota bacterium | reverse complement strand
GCATATTCACTAACAAGCAATCCAAAGCTTTCAATTTGCCTTGAAAGATCATAATTAAAAGCAGGATAAATATGATCAAAACCTCCACCCAAAACTGCAATTGTTTTGCCAGAATTTTCAAGTGTTGTTCTGTGAGCAATGCTGTCTATTCCCGATGCAAGACCGCTTACAATTGTGAAGTTGTTTAAAACAAGACCTTTAACAAATTGTTCCGTAACATTCTTTCCATAGCTTGTTGGCGTTCTAGTTCCAACAACCGCAATTGCTTCGCTGTTTAAAAGCGAAATATCGCCTTTACAAAACAAAATAAATGGAGGCTGTTCAATTTCTCTAAGAGAATTTGGATAGCCAGTTGAATTGAAAGTAACACATATAATATTTTTACTTTCTAAATTTTTGAGATAGTGGCTCATGAAATTTGTGCTTATTTTATAGCAAATATCACTGTAAAGCTTTTCATCTGAGATAATTTTTTTAATGTCGTCTGAATATTCATTAAAATTTTCAACAAGCTCACAAACATTTTCACACAAAGAAAAAAGGCATTCTTGCTTTTTATAACTCAATTCAAAACTAGAAAAAAATATCACTGCTTCTTCATTTTTGTTATATAACAAGATAACACCCCTTTTTAAATCTATATCAATATATCACACTTAATTTTTTTTTCAAAAAGATTTACCCATAAATATGAAAAGAAGAATTAAACCAACTGTGACAATTGAAAGAGAAATTATAATTGCGTCAAGAATGTGTTTTCCTGACTTTTCTCTTTTTATTTCATCTTCCGTTTTTATAATTTCATCAATTCTTTCAGACGAGTTTTCAACTTTTCTTCTTTTTAAAGCAAAATTTTTGTTAGTTTCCTTTTTGCGTTTATTTTCTTTTTTATTTCTATTATCAAAATTTGAAGCCATGTTAGTTTTTTTAGAGAAATTTGAATTGTTTTTAAAGTTTGACATATTTTGCTTTGGCTTAAATGCTTGATTATTCCATTGCCTACTTGGTTGCTCATCATGTTGTTCACTGCTTTGAGATTTTTGAGTTTTAACATTTTTAGAAAAGTTTACATTGTTGCTGTTTTTAAATTTAACAACTTCCCTGTATGCCTCATTTATTTCAATTGTTTTTTTCTCTGCAAAGTCTTTATCTCCAAGGTAAGTATCTGGATGATATTTTTTGAGAAGTTTTCTATATGCCGATTTAATTTCCGAAAGCGACATATCCTCGTTAACATTCAAAGTTTTAAAATACTTATCCATACAACCCTATTATATAACATTTTTTTATGCATGTAAATCAATTTTCTTCTAAGACGCAGGTTAATTCGTTTTGCTTATTTTCATAACAAATAAGCCTATGTGTTGCAAGCTTTGATGGCTCATTAGCGCAGATATGAGAATAAACATAAATTGCATTAGCAAGTTTTGATGAAAAGTCTTTATCTATTTCATAAAACTTAATTTCAAAATCTTCAAATGTAAAAAATGAAGCACAAAGCACAACATTTGCAGTTTTGTAGTCATAATTTGAATATATTTTCAAGTTTCTAACAAAAGCTTCAATATCTTTAATTGTCCAGGAATACTTTTGGAAAGATGTATTAAATTCATTTAAAAAATTTTGAACAGAAGCTCCATCAATCGTTCCAAAATTAGCCGTTTTGAAATTTAAAAAGTCTCCTACGCAATTTTCAACATCTAGATTACTTTCAAAAATATTAAGTAGTATTGGGTTTTCTTTTCCGTTTTCAAAACTATCACGAACATCTAAAATTTTAAGTTCTTCATCAAGAATGGCAAATTTGAGGTTTGTTTTAACTGCAAACAATTCTTGTCTTTGTGCAAGATGCAGAACAAATTTGTTTGGAAAAACAGTTTCTATGTTAACAACTTTCACATATGGATATTTTTTTTCAATATTTTTTGAAATTAGATTTTTATCTTTAAAAAGCACGCTTCCATTAAGTGAAATTTCATTTTTTATATCCTCTTCAAAACTTAATATTTCTTCATTTGATGTTAAATAGTCAATTTCCACACTTTTAAGTGAAAAAACAGTAAACATAAAAATTATTAAAATCACAAAAAGCGTTAAAATAACGCCTAAGATAATAACCAATTTTTTGTGTTTTTTTATAAACTTCATCTCAAATTCTTTCTATTTCCGCTCCAAGGTTTCCAAACAAATTTTCAAGTTTGTAATATCCCCTATCTATATGATTTGCATTGTTAACAGTTGTGTAGCCTTCTGCGACAAGCCCTGCCATTACAAGAGCCGCTCCGCCACGAAGATCCTGAGCATTAACTTCTGCACCGTAAAGTTTTTCAACTCCACGAACAACAGCTGTTCTGCCACTAACTGTTATTTTTGCGCCCATCTTAACAAGCTCTGGAACATGTTTAAACCTTGTTTCAAACAAATTTTCAACAATAATGCTTGTTCCCTTTGAAACAGCCTGACATGCAACCATTTGAGCCTGCAAATCTGTTGGAAAACCTGGAAAAGGCATTGTTTCAATTTTGCTTATTGCTTTTTGCCTTCCTTCGACTTTCAAATGTAGTATATCATCTTTTATGCATATTGTGCAAGAAGAATTTTTCACTTTTTCCAAAAGTGCCATATTATGTTCTTGCTTAAATCGTTTAATTTGAATTTCTCCGCCTGTCATCAAACCAGAAAGTAAAAGTGTTCCTGCAATAATCCTATCTGGAATTGGTTCATATTCAATTGAATTCGTAAGTTTTTTAACACCTTCAATTCTAATCACACTCGTTCCTGCCCCGTAAATCTTTGCTCCCTGCATATTCAAAAAGTTTGCAAGGTCAACAATCTCGGGCTCTTTTGCACAATTGATAATTTTTGTTTCGCCTTTTGTTAAAACAGCCGCAAGCATAATGTTCTCTGTTGCCCCAACAGATGGAAAGTCAAGGTTAACAACTCCACCTTTCATGTTTCTTCCATCGCATGAGATATACCCATGTTTATCAACAATTTTAACGTTTAATGCTTTGAGCCCTTTTAAATGCAGATCAATTGGTCTTGCCCCAATTTCACAGCCACCAGGGTATGCAACTTTTGCCTTTTTAAATCTTCCAAGAATTGACCCTAAACTGAAAATTGAAGAACGAATAACAGATGCAAGATCATGTGGAATTATGTAAGAATTTAAATTTGAGCAGTCAATTTCAAGCTCGTTTCCTTCTAAAAGCGTTTTTCCACCCAAATTTTCAACAATATCGCACATTTTTAAAACATCTGCATATTTAGGACATTTTTTTAAAAGAATTTTGTTATCATTTAAAAGACTTCCTGCTAAGATTGGAAGATAGGCATTTTTTGCGGAAGTTACACAAGCAGTTCCACTGAGTTTTTTTCCGCCTTTAATTATGTATTTTTCCATAGTAACTCCATACTTCATAGTATGAAATTGATGTCTCAAGCGTTAAAGTCTTCTTTTCTTTTTGAAAAATATAATTTTTTTGATAAAATTTTCTAATAATAAGTGAGGGGATTTTTGCAAAAAACAAAATCAATTTTATGCATAGTTTTCTTTACACTGATGATTTTTATCACTGGCGTAATTTTTTCTGGCTGTAAACAAAATGAAAATAACTATTTTGAACTTATTTCAGAAAACTATTCCTATCCAGATGTTGAAATAATTCAAAAAGATACATTTGGAAACTCTGCAATAAAATTAAAAGAAGAGCGTGATATAAAAGTGCTTCAGCTAACAGATATTCACATTGGGAATGGGATTTTATGTTATAAAAAAGATAAAAAAGCATTCACCGCCGTTGCAAAACTAGTTGAAGATGCAAAGCCAGACTTAATTGTTATCACAGGCGACATTGTCTACCCTAACGCAATTTTGACAGGAAACAATGACAATTTATCTGCAATGAAAAAATTTGCAAACTTTATTGAACAATATAAAACCCCATGGACCATTTGCTTCGGAAACCACGACTGCGAATCCAAAGCTTTGTATGGTAAAAGTTTGCTTTGTGACTTTTTGGAAAGTGAAGAACTTAAATATTGTTTGTTTAAGCGTGGACCAGAAAATGTTGGCATCGGAAATCATATTGTTGACATATTTAATGCTGACAACAGTTTTAATTCTGCTTTATTTATGTTTGATAACGGCGAATATGATGGCTCAAGCCAAATAAGTGGCTATTTACCAATTTCAACATATCAAGTTGAATGGTATGAAAATCAGATCAATGCAATAAGTGCAAACATTGGAAAAACAATAAATTCTTTTGCGTTCTTTCATGTTCCACTAACAGAATACAAAACCGCCTGGGAATTATATAAAGAAGGAA
>CAMEKL010000051.1 GCA_945921365.1 uncultured Bacillota bacterium | reverse complement strand
ATTTCAAAAAAAGCTGTTACAGAAGCATTAACAAAACCAAGGGCAATTGATATAAATCTTGTTGATGCACAACAAACAAGAAGAATTCTAGACAGGGTTGTTGGTTATAAAATTTCTCCGCTTATTTGCAAAAGAATAAAACCAAAACTTTCTGCCGGACGTGTTCAATCTGTTGCTCTTAAACTTGTTGTTGACAGAGAAAAGGAAATTAGAGAGTTTGTTCCAGAGGAATATTGGAATATTTCAGCAGAACTAGACAAAAAAGAGGAAACTCTTAAATTTAAGGCAAATTTGTATGGTGAAAATGGCAAGAAAATAAAGGTTTCAAACAAAGAGAAAGCAGATGAAATTAAGAATAATCTTGATGGCAAGGATTACGTTGTTTCTTCAATTAAAAAAACAACAACAAAATCTCATGCTCCAGCACCTTTCACAACAAGCACAATGCAGCAAGATGCACTAAACAAACTTGGAATGAACCTTAAAAAGACATCGTCTTGTGCTCAACAACTGTATGAAGGTGTTGAGATTGAGGGTGAAGGCAAAGTTGCTTTAATCACATATATTAGAACAGACAGCACGAGAGTTTCTCCAGATTTCCAAAAAGTGGCGTTAGATTACATTAAAGATGAATATGGTGAAAAATTTGCTCCAGAAAAGCCAAATATATTTAAAACTAAAGAAAATGCGCAAGATGCCCATGAGGCGATTAGACCAATATCTCTTGCAAGAACACCAGCATCAGTTGAAAGTTCGCTTTCTTCTGACAATTTTAAGCTTTATAAGCTTATTTATGAAAGATTTTTAGCAAGCCAAATGGCTGATGCAATCTATAACAATGTAACCATCGATATATTAGCTGATAAATACAATTTTAAGGCAGTTGGGAAGACGCTTCAATTTGCTGGCTACACTGCAGTTTATAATAACTACACAGAGGAAAAAGAAGATACTTCAAAAATTCCACCACTAACACAAGGTGAATTGCTTAAATTTTGCAAACTTAATATGGAACAAAAATTCACAAAGCCACCTGCAAGGTTCACAGAAGCCAGTCTTGTTAAAGAAATGGAGGAAAAAGGAATAGGAAGGCCTGCAACGTATGCTGCAACAATCACAACTCTTTCCACAAGAAGTTATGTTTCTCATGAAGGGAAGTATCTTGTTCCAACCGAACTTGGAATTGCTGTAACTGAATATTTATACAAATTTTTTAGGCAAGTTATCAATGTTAAATTCACTGCTGATATGGAAAATAAACTTGATGAAATTGCAGAAAAAGGTAAAAATTGGCAAGAAGTTGTTGAAAGTTTTTGGAACAGTTTTTCTGGATTATTAACTAGTGCGGGCGGAAATTTTGAAAAGGTTAAGCTTGAACCGCAAAAAACAGATGTAATTTGTGAAAAATGTGGTGCTCCAATGGTTATAAGAGAAGGGAGATATGGTAAATTTCTTGGCTGTTCAAATTTCCCTAATTGCAATAATATTCAAAAATTACAGAAAAAAGAATCAAATTATGTTCCAACAGTTGTTGGAACATGTCCACAATGCGGAAAAGATGTTGTTGTTAGGAGATCAAAAACAGGTAAAATCTATTATGGTTGCACTGGTTTCCCAGAATGTAAATATTATTCTTGGACAAACCCAGCAAAGAAAGAAGAAAATGCATAATTATGCAAAAATATGAATAAAAGTTCACTTATTGTGAGCTTTTATTTTATTTCATATAGTGCAGATATTAAATAATCTATATCTTTTTTGCAATTAAAGTAGCTGAATGAAATTCTAACAATACCAGTTTTTTCTGTTCCAAGAAATTTGTGTTTAAGTGGTGCGCATTGTAAACCGCTTCTAACATAAATGTTTTTTGAATTTAAAAAATCTGCAATTTCGTTTGAATCATACTTTTTGTGGTTGAATGCAACAACGCCATTTAAGTTCTTTTCGCTGGTGTAAATAATGATGTTATCTATTTTTTTAAGTTGATTTATGGTGTATAAAGTTAACGCTTTTTCCTTTTTTTCAATTTCTTTTTCATGAGTTTTAACAAAGTTTAAACCTGCATTCAAACTTAAAATATTTGGAGTTGCACTTGTGCCAGATTCATAACATTCTGGTGCTTCATCTGGTTGATAAACAGATATAGATTGAGTTCCTGTGCCACCAAATTTTATTGGTTTTGGAAGTGTTTTTCCATTTATGAGTAACGCGCCAACACCTTGAATTGCGTAAAGACCTTTATGTCCTGCAACTGCCAAAAAATTTATGTGATTTTTTTGCATATCTATTCTTCTATGTCCAGCAGATTGTGCTGCATCAACAAGATATAAAATATTTTTTTCAAAGCATAGCTTTCCAATGTTCTCAATATCTGTTTCTGAACCATCAACATTTGAAATATGAGTTGAAACAATCATGTATGTGTTAGCTTTAATATGTGGTTCTATGTCTTCTTTTGTTATTTTTTCTTTATATTTTGGAGAAATAATTGTAAGTGTTATAATTCCATTTTTTTCAAGTTCAAAAAGTGGACGAAGTGAAGAATTATGCTCAAAAACACTTGCAATAACATGTCCACCAGCTTTTGCTGTTCCAAGAATTGCTAAATTTAAACTTTCTGTGCAACCTGATGTGAATATAACATGTTCTGGTCTTTCACAATTAAAATAATCACATAAATTTTGTCTTGTGTTTGCAATTTTCATTGCAGTTTTGAGGCTTAAATCATGCCCACTTCTGCCAGGATTTGAACTGAGTTTTGTAATTGCAAGATTAACTGCTTTAACCACTTCAAAGGGCTTTTTATGAGTTGTTGATGCGTTGTCTAAATAAATCATACTTTCTTCTCCAAATTAACATTTATTCCATTATTACAGTATAGTGATATGAAAGTAAATTTTGTTAAAGGAGAAAAATATGGAATATATGATTGCAGTTTTTAGAGCAAGAACTGAAACAATAAATTTTGCAAACTTACTTAGGTCTTATGGTGTTAACGTAACAATAATAAACACGCCCAGGCAAATAAATGTTTCTTGTGGAATATCCGTTAAGTTTAATATTGCATATAGAGAAAGGGCACGAGAAGTGATTTCTAGACGTAGATTTGACACTTTTGCTGGATTTTATTTAATCAAATCAATTGGAGTTAGGCAAATAGCAACAAAACTTTAAAATTTGAATAGAAAAAAGTATTTTTTATAAACTATTTTTATGAAAAATAATGCAAATGCAAAAAATATGTTTAGTGGTGCGCTGATTTTAGTTTTTTCAGGCATATTCTGTAAATTTTTAGGTGCGTTTTATCGAATTCCTCTTTCCAACATTTTAGGAAGTGAAGGAATTGGTTTATATCAACTTGTTTTTCCAGTGTTTTCGCTTTTTTTAATATTATCAAGCGGTGGAATTCCTATTGCGCTTTCAAAGATTGTTTCAAAATGTCATGCAAGAGGAGAAAATGAGAGAGCAAAAAGATTTTTGAAAATTGCTTTTGCAATTTCGCTTATTTTTTCATCAATTCTTTCTATCTTTTTTTTAATTTTTAATAAACAAATTGCAATTGCACAAGGTAATTTCATTGCATCAAGTGGATATATAGCAATTGTTTTTGCTCTTATTTTTGCAAGTTTACTTTCGGTATACAGGGGATATTTTCAAGGCCTTTTAAACATGCTTCCAACAGCAATATCACAAATTTTAGAGCAAGCAATAAAACTTATATTTGGGCTTTTTTTTGCTTTTTATCTATCAAGATATAGTTTGAAATTAGGCGTTTTTGGTGCACTTTTAGGAATTGGAATCGGGGAGATAGTTTCTTTTGTTTACATATATGTTTTGTTTTTGTTTAAAAACAGAAAAAAAGACATAATTGAACCTGATGTTGGATACTTTCTAAAAGATGATTTAAGGCTTTTTATTAAAACATCATTTCCAATCACATTGAACCTTTTAATATTACCTCTAATTTTGGCATTAGACAGTTTTTTGGTTGTTAGGCTTCTAATTGCTTCAGGAATAAACAGTGGCACAGCAACGGCAGAATTTGGGCTTTATTCAGGAGTTGTAAACTCTCTTGTAAATTTCCCAACAGTTTTTGCAATTGCTTTTTCAACAGCAATTATTCCAGCTCTTTCTTATAATGAAGAAAAAAAATTAAAATCAACCACTTCAATTTCTCTATGCTTAAAAATTGTGCTAATTATTTCACTTTTCTGCATTTCAATATTCTTCATTTTTGCACCAAATATAATTTCAATTTTATATCCAAGAATAAACTCATATGAAGAGTTAGAAATTGCATCAACTCTCTTAAGAATTTCTTGCTTTAACATAATATTTTTGTCGTTTATTCAAATTTCAACATCT
>CAMEKL010000050.1 GCA_945921365.1 uncultured Bacillota bacterium | reverse complement strand
GTGATTTTAGCAGAAGTTTGCCATAGAGTTCATACAAATCACCAAATAAAACAATTTTTTCTAAATCTTCCATGTAAAGCCTTTTTGCTTTACAAATATAACATAATCAAAATTAAAAATCAAGCGTTTTTCTTATTTTTTTTATTTTTTTTCTTTTTTGAAGCGATTATCACGAGAACAAGGAATAAAACAACCGCACCAGAACAGATTAGAACGATATCTATCCAACTGTCGTTATCTGCAACAATAACATAAGTTCCAGGTTCTTCTGTTGTGAATGAGATTTTGCCATCAGCGTAGCTGGAAGCTATTAAAGTTTTGTTTCCATCACTGTTTATTCTAAAAACTTGAACATTTTGCAAATTTGAATTTGAAACATCTAGGCTTAATTCAATTTCCCCAGTTTGTGAAATTGTTTTGCCATTATTTTCAATTTTAAAATTAAATGCATCAACAACAGTTTTGGATTGTGAAAAATTGTTTTTTAATGTGTCTTTATTGTATTCAACCACAATAAGTTCACTTCCAGAAACTAGATTTGTGTTGCTCTGACTTGCAGAAATTGTTACAACTTTTTCGCCAAGATTAGTTTCAAGTTTGTCGTTTGTTATTGATGCTTTAAGGTCAGTTGGATAAACAAGATTATAATTTTCTGCATCTTTTCCTGCAATATTTCCCCCATACACAATTATATCTATGTTCGAGCCAATTTCTGCACTGGCAAATTTTGCAACATTGTTTTCTTCAAATTCAAAATACACTTCATCATCTTTTAACAATCCAATTAAAATTGGAAGCCTAATTTTTGCAATGTCGTTTCCATCATAAATTTTATCTTCAACTGAAGTTGTTAGATAAAGATCTTTTTTTAATATTGTAAGTTTTGCCTCGTTTGCATAGAAAATATAGTTCATATTTTCAAGTGCACATATAAGAGAATATTCTCCAATAGCTTCTCCAGCTTCTCTTGTTATAACTCCAGAAATATTATCTCCCGCAAGTATTTCCCCTCTTTCAATTGTATACTCAAAAATTGGATCTGATGAGCCATAAACTTTTGTGCAATCAGAAATGTTTAAATATATTTCTCGTGGTTTAATTAAAATGCTTCCTTCAGTGATGTCAATATCATAGTTTTGGTCGCCTTCAATAGAAACATAAATTTTGTATGTTCCTGCAACATTTATATCCGTTCTATAAAGAGAAACATTAAGTGATGAATTCTCAATATCGTTTATAGTTTCAAATTCAAAATTTGGAACTATATCTCCATAAGTTATTTCATAGCTTTTAACAATAATTGAAATTTGTCTTTTCGTTATTTCAAAATAATTTTCCAAAATTTCAACATCATATATATCACTTTGGAAATCTGATTTAATTAAATATTTTCCAACAGATACTCCACTTTCTCTGTATAATTGAATATTTAATTCTTCGCCTTCAATTATATCACCACTGAGAATATAATTAAGTTCACAATCTTGCGTTCCATCATAAACTTTTGTTGATGGCAAAATTTCAACAACAAGTTTTCTTTTTCTAATTGTATAAACACCTTCTGTGAAGTCAATTTGATAATTTGTTGTGTTTAAAGAGCCAATTGAAATTTTATACTCTCCAACTTCTTCGCCTATTTCTCTCTCAAGCTCTCCACAAATTTCATCGCCTTCAACTAAGCCCAATAAGGTGTAAGTTAATGGTTGTTCGTCCTCATGATAAAATTTGTAAACATCGTTTGCAATAACATAAAGTTTCTTTGGAGTTATTGATAAGCTTCCAGATTCAAACTCAACTTGATAGTTAGAAGATATAATATCTCCAACAAACGAGATTTGATATTCTCCAACATCTTCTCCAAAACTTCTAACAAAATTTCCGTCTAAAACTGTTGTTATGTCGTCATCAAACTTAAAATTTCCACTTTTTAACGAATATGTTAATTCTGGGTCAGCTTCGCCATATGTTTTGATTTTTGAATTTATTTTTATAACAATTTTAGTTGGAATAATTGTTAGAGTTGCATCTTCAATATAAGCATCATAGTTTGAACTTGAAACAGTTCCAGAAACAACATACGAACCAACATCTTCGCCAGGTGTTCTTGTGAAATCAATTTCAATTTGATTTGCTTCACTGTGAATAATTTCATATTCAAAAACTGGATCTGATGAACCGTAAATTTTTGTGCAGTTCTTAATTTTTATTGTTATTTGTTTTGAATATATTGTTAAGAATCCACCAACGAAGTTTAAAGAATAATTTTTACTGTTTTCTTGATTTATTTTTAAATTTCCAACAAGATATTTGTAAATTCCAACATCATTTCCAACTTGTCTTGTTGGTTTTCCTTCAATTATGTCAAGAAGATTAACAGAGTTTGGAAGAGAGCTTTCGTTTGACAAGTGAAATTCAATTTCTCCTTCTTCTTCTCCATATTCAATTTCATTGTCATTAACTACAACTATTATTTCTCTTTTTTTAATTTCAAACTTTAAATTGAAATTAAAAATTATGTTATAGTTTATATTATTATCATTAGTTAAACTGTTTGCCAAAATGTTATAAATTCCACAGTTCTCTCCAGCTTCTCTTGAGAGCGTGCCAACAATAGCATCATTAGCAATAACATTTGTGTAAGTTATTGGAAAGCCTTTATCTGCTTCCCCATAAATTTTTGAAAGAAATTCATTGTTTAAATTAACAAAAGCATCTCTTTTTGTTATTTCTGCTGTTGATATAATGCTTAGATCAAAATTATAGCAATCTATATTAGCTCCACTTAAAATTGAAGCATCAAAATTAGAGATTTTATTGCCATTCTTTGTGTATATCTCAACATTCCAAAGCCCAACGTTTGCACTAACAAATTTTAGTGAACCCTCAAAGCAAACATTATCAATTTCAAGCAAATTGTTTGTTTTAATTTCAAAATCGCAGGCATTTGTTCCATCATAAACCTTATTTTTTGCTTTAATTTCAAATGTAGCATCTCTCTTTATTATGTTGTAGTTTGAAGATGTGTAATTTATTTTATAGTTTTGATTGTGTTCAATAAGCTTAATTTTATATTCTCCAACTTTATTTCCTTCTTCTCTTGAAAGTGAAATGTTAAGAGAATCGCCATCAAGAACTGTTCCAGAAATAATGGAATATGTTAATTCAACTTCTTCATCTCCATAAACAACAGTTTTGGCATGAGATGAAATTGAAATTTTCCTTTGCTTAATTGTTAATTTTCCGTTTGTGAAAGAAATAAGGTAGTTTTTAGCATTTAAGGTTCCAATTCCAATTGAATATTCTCCAACATCTTCCCCAGATGTTCTTGAAATATTTCCAGAAATCGCATCGCCAGGAATCAAATCCGATTCATTATAAGAATATGAGAAAATTGGGTCATCTTCTCCATAAGTTTTAATGTAATTTCCAACTTGAACATTCAAAGGTTTTGGCAAAATTGATGAATAAAGCACCTGATTTGATAAATTTAATTCGTAATATTTTTTATCATTTCCATTTAAGCTAAACAAAACATTAACTTCTATGCTTTCTCCAACTTGAGAGCTCTCATACGTTCCAGAAACTTCAAGAGCAACATCATTTGAGCTTAAAAAACTTCCAGTGTAGATATAGTGAATATTATTTTTTGAAACAATTTTTGTTCCATCATATGTTTTTGAGTCAACATAAACTCCACTTATGTTTATATGTCTTTTTGTTATACATAAAGTTGCACTTCTATATTCTATGTCATAATATTGGTTGTTTAGTGAGCCAATTTGAATTTCGTAACTTCCAATCTCACCATCAGTTGAAACAGAAAGAGAACCGTTTAAGAAATCTCCTTGAAGCAAATCGCCCTTAATTTCATACGCCAAATTTGGCATAGCATCACCATATTCAATTGTTATATCATTTGCAACAACAACAATGTTTCTTTTTAAAATGTTTCCGCTAGCTTTGGAAATTTGACCTTTGATGTCATACATATATGAATTTTGTCCAATAAGGCTTATTTTGCCAGACAAATTCACTTCAATGTTGTTGCCAGGAGTTGAAGATAAAAAGTTTGCAGAAAGAGCAGAGTAATCAATTTCAACTCCATTTTTTAATTCTCCTTCTTTAAAAACAATTTTATCTATTTGAGCATTTGCTGTTTTATCATAATATTTGTCTTTAATTATAATTTTTTCAATTGTAAGAGTTTTAACAAGTGAAACATTTATTATTTTTGATGAATCATTAAGTCTAACCCTAACTCTATAGAGTCCAGAAGCTGTTATTGTGTAATCAAGCACATTTTCAAGTTCATCTTTAAAATTTAAAAGTGTATAGCCTTCTTGAATATTAAAAAACGCTGTCACATATCTGTTTGGCGTGTAATTAT
>CAMEKL010000049.1 GCA_945921365.1 uncultured Bacillota bacterium | reverse complement strand
TCTTTTTCAAAGTGAAGTGCCATAGATTTTCTTGTTACAAACAATATTCCACCACCATCTTTGAAAATTTCAACCTTAATCAAACTTTCTTTTTCTTTTAAACTTATAGCCTGAAAATAAGACTTTGAAAGATCGTATTCTGCCATTTCAGAAAGTTTAACCATACCCTGTGAAGTGAAGAAAACAAGTTTGTTTCCTGAGATTTTTTCGTCAAGTTTTATGAAACAAACAGCAATTTCATCTGTATCCATTTTTTTGTCAACATTTTTAAGAGACACAGATTTATCCTTCCATTTTGCTTCTGGAATTTTTGCAACAAACGTTTTATAGCAATTGCCCTTATTTGTGAAAATCAACACTTTGTCTGTGCTTTTAAGTTTTTCTATTTGTGTGTGAATTTGGGATAAAGTTGTGTTTCCATTAACGTCTCTAACACTCTTTGAGTAGTTTCCAACTGAAATGTTTTTAACACCACCATCTGCACAGATTGCAAGATAACATTCTTGTTCAAAAATAACAGGTTCAGCTTTTTTTTCTTTTTCTTCTTTTTCTATTTTTGTTTCAATAACACTTTTTCTAACAGACTTGAATTTCTTTTTAATTTCTGTTATTTCGCTCTTAACAACAGAAAGTTGAAGTCGTTTGCTCTCATATATTTTTGTTAATTTATCAATGAGTTCTTTAAGCTCTTTAAGTTCTTCAACAAGTTTGTTAACTTCCAAATTAACAAGCCTTGCAAGACGCATATCTAATATTGCTTGTGCTTGTTTTTCAGATAAATCAAACCTTGAACGAAGTTTAAGTTTTGCCTCACTGACAGAGAGTGAAGTTTTGATGATTTTAATAACTTCATCAATATTTTTAATTGCAACAAGAAGGCCTTCTAGAATGTGAGCTCTATCTTTTGCACATTCAAGTTCATATTTTGTTCTTCTGTAAACAACTTCGCGTTGATATTCAACATAATATGCAATTATATCTAATAGTCCCATAAGCTTTGGCTTTCCGTCTGCAATTGCATACATATTTATTCCAAAAGTTGTTTGAAGACCTGTTGTTTTATAAAGCTCTTTAAGAACAAGCTTCTCGTCTGCCTCTTTTCTAAGCCTAATAACCGCTCTAAGCCCTTTCCTGTCTGATTCATCTCTTATTTCACTTATTGCAGAAAGAATTCCACCCTTTGCATTTTCTCGTTGCTCAGCAATTTTTTGAAGCATTGCTGCTTTGTTTGTTTGATATGGAATTTCTGTTATGACAATATTTTTCTTATCACCTTTCTCTTCAATATGAACTTTTGCCCTGACAACAATTTTGCCCTTTCCTGTTTCATAAGCCGTTTTAAGATCTTCGCCAGCAAGAATAATACCACCAGTTGGAAAGTCTGGCGCTTTAATTATTTTCATCATCTCGTCAAGAGTTATTTTTGGATTTTCAATGTATGCAACAACTCCATCAATAACTTCATTTAAATTATGTGGTGGAATGTTAGTTGCCATTCCAACAGCAATTCCAGATGAACCATTAACAAGAAGATTTGGAAATCTTCCTGGAAGCATTGCTGGCTCTTTAAGAGTATCATCAAAATTTAAAACCCACCTAACAGTGTTTTTGTCTAAATCTCTAAGCATTTCCATTGGAAGTGGGGTTAATTTTGCTTCTGTATATCTCATAGCCGCAGCAGAGTCACCATCAACAGAGCCAAAATTTCCATGCCCAAGAACGAGTGGCTCATTCATTGAGAAATCTTGAGCCATCCTAACCATTGCATCATAAACAGAAGAATCACCATGTGGGTGATATTTACCCATGCAATCACCAACAATTCTTGCAGATTTTCTAAATTGTTTGTCTGGAGTTAAACCAAGTTCAAGCATTGTGTATAGAATTCTTCTTTGAACTGGTTTTAAGCCATCTTCAACGCGAGGAAGAGCCCTATCAAGCACAACGTGCTCTGTGTATGGAATCATTGAATTATGCAAAACTTCATCTAAATTTTGCACAATAATTCCATCTTTGTTACTTATGGATTTCTTTTGTTTATCTTCATTTATTTCTTCAAATATATCCATCTTATTCCCTTTGTTAGTTTAAATTCACAAGTAGCATACCACAATTTTTATTTTTTTAAAATAATTTAAAGCAAATTTTAATTAAATTAAATATTGACATTTTGTTGATTATATATATAATATACATGTGATGGAGAAAGAAAGAAATCTAATTGAATTATCTAATAAAGCCACAAAAAGTGGTAAAGCTATTTTGCGCAAAGAAGCAAGAATTCAAAAAACAATAAAAAACTTAAACACTCCTAAAAAATTGGAAAAAGATTTTGTTGTCACTCCAGATATAAGTGCAGAATATAGTTTTAAAAAACTTGCTAAAACAAACACACTTCATTTTCACATCTTCCAAAAGCAAGTTTTTGCAAATAAAAATAAAAATTTACAAGTTAAAAAACTAAAATTTGTTCCAACTAGCATTTTTAAAACAAAAAATGAAGTTCAAAGAATTGTTTCTTCTGTTTTAATTACAGCTGCCCTTTTTACAGGCACGTATGGCACAAAACTTTTCTCTAAACATATTGCTCCACTAATAGAACAAGCATATTATGACTATAAAACAAACAAATTGCCAACTCACAAAGAAATTGGAAACTATGATTATTCTGAAAATAAACCAAGCAATATAATTGATAATAAGGATTTTCAAGAACAAGAAGAAAATGAAAGTGGTGAAAAAGTTGCATATCCAATTATTAAATTTGACAGTGAAGCATTAAATTCTTTTTCAAATCTTGTTGAAAACATAAATGAAACTGTTGAGATTTACACTGGAAACCAAACAGTGTTTAGCCCAGTTTTTGGATATATAACTGAAAATAATTCAATGGAAAAAGTTATTAACATTGTTTGCAAAAACACAGAAAATGAAAGTGTTTTGTTGCAATATGATGTTTATGATGATGTTTTATTCTATTCTCTTTTCGGTTCAAATTTAATAAATACAAGCGACGCGATTAACAATTTAAATTTACTGCTAGATAGTGGAAATCTTTTTGATATGCCACAAATAAGTAAAAACTTTTCGTATGATAACTCAATTTACAGTCACACAACACCAGTTACTAAATATATTGAGAAAGAAATTATTTATGACAACGATAATCAAGTTGGAGAATATAAAGAGACGGAATGTTTTAAGTTTGAAGTTGTTAAGCTTGGAAGTGATGGAAAAATAACACAAACAAACGTTAAAATTCCAACAGAACAAGCAAAAGAAATGTTTGATGTTGATGAAACAAATATGCAAAATATAATTCAATTTTTCGCTGAGAACAGCACAAAATTTAATTATACAGAAACAATTTTGGAAGAAAAATTTAACATTGAAACAAGTTTGTTTTTAAATGCAATTAACAATCAAACAGCAAAAATTCAAAAAGATAATCAAACAAATGTTGAAAAAGAATTTTAACTTTTGAAAAATTGTTGACAAAAATAATAAAATATATTATATTAACAAAGTTCACTTATTTAGGTGGACTTTTATTTGTTTATGGAGGCACGAATATGGAAAAAACATATTTAACATTAGAAGGAAAAAAACAACTTGAAGATAAGCTTATAGAACTTAAAACTGTAACAAGAATGGAAGTTGCAAAAAAAATTGGAATTGCAAGAGAATTTGGAGATTTATCTGAAAACGCTGAATATGATTCTGCAAAAGAAGAACAAGCGCTTGTTGAAAGCGAAATTGCTGAAATTGAAGCAAAACTGAGAAATTGTGAAATAATCAACACAGATAAACTTAACAAAAAAATTGTTAATGTTGGTTCTAAGGTTAAACTTTATGATTCAACTTTTGATGAAGAAGTTGAATATCAAATTGTTGGCTCAACAGAAAGTGACCCAACAAAAAATTTAATTTCAAACGAATCACCTGTTGGAAAAGCAATTCTTGGAAAGAAAAAAGGTGACATTGTTACTGTTGTTACAAATCAAAACAAAATTGAATATAAAATATTAGAAATATTGGCATAAAGAAAGCATTTGCTTTCTTTTTTTTGCTTTTTTATTTGACTTAAAAACTTTAAAATACTATAATTTTTAAGATTTTTAAAAGGAAGTATATTATGGCAGATATGGATATGGAAAAAATTGTTGCTCACTGCAAAAACACTGGATACATATTCCCAGGAAGTGATATCTATGGTGGGCTTGCAAACACTTGGGACTATGGTCCTCTTGGCATCGAACTTAAAAATAACATCAAAAAAATTTGGTGGCAAAAATTTGTGCAAGAAAGAGAAAATTCCTATGGTGTTGATTGCGCGATTCTTATGAACCCTCGTGTTTGGGAAGCTTCAGGCCACGTTGCAAGCTTTTCTGATCCTCTTATGGACTGTAAGGAGTGTAAGG
>CAMEKL010000048.1 GCA_945921365.1 uncultured Bacillota bacterium | reverse complement strand
CTAAGACATAATAGTTATGGTTATGGAGATTTATTTCCTTAATTAAATCTTCCATACGCTCAAGTGTTTCTTTTTTCATGTTTTTTATTATAAACCAATTGTAATTTTTTCAAAAATAATTTATTCAAAATATTAAAAAATGTTTGCACAGCACAATAAAAATGTGCTATGCAAGCATAAAAATAACAACTATGCAAATAAAAAGCACACCAAATGGTGTGCTAATTATTATCTGTTGAATTTTTTGTTGAATTTTTCAACTCTTCCGCTCGCATCAACAATTTTTTGTTTGCCAGTGAAGAATGGATGGCATTTATTGCAGATATCAATTTTGATAACATCTCCTTCACAGCAAGAACCTGTTTTAAAAGTGTTTCCACAAGCACAAACAACGTCAACTTCATGATAATTTGGATGTGTATTTTCTTTCATAAAATCCTCCTAAAATTTATTTTTTACAAACAAGTTTGAAATCTACTCTTCCCTTGTCATCAACTTTAAGAACTTCAACTTCAACTTCATCTCCAACCTTAACAACATCTTCAACTTTTTCAACTCTCTTATTTGAAAGTTTTGAAATATGAATCATGCCGTCTTTTCCTGGAGCAACTTCAACAAAAGCACCAAATTGCATAATTCTAACAACTTTTCCGCTGTAAATTTTTGAAACTTCAAAATCTTCAGCAATTGCAAGAATTATTTGTTTTGCTTTTTCCGCCATTTCAGTGTCTGGTGTTGCAACAAAAACATTTCCTTCGTCTGTTATATCAATTTTAACACCAGTTTCTTCAATGATTTTATTGATAACTTTTCCACCAGAACCAATAACATCTTTAATCTTATCTGGATTTATCATAAATGTGATAATCTTTGGTGCATATTTTGAAAGCTCTGGCCTTGATTTTGGAAGAACAGCAAGCATTTTATCCAAGATGTATAATCTGCCTTGTCTTGCTTGTTCAAGAGCTGTTGTTAATATGTTTTTATCAATGCCCTTAATTTTGATATCCATTTGAATTGCTGTGATTCCCTTTGTTGTTCCTGTAACTTTAAAGTCCATATCTCCAAGGAAATCT
Organism: uncultured Bacillota bacterium; assembly: GCA_945921365.1. GTDB lineage: Bacteria > Bacillota > Clostridia > Christensenellales > UBA1242 > UMGS687. Next base: position 3,366 of record CAMEKL010000048.1, on the reverse strand, counting down.
TCAAGGCCTTGAATATCTGAAAGAACTGCAACATTATTTGTTGTTTCGTCTTTAATAAGACCCATTGCAATTCCAGCAACTGGTGATTTAATTGGAACGCCAGCATCCATTAAAGCGAGTGTTGAGCCACATGTGCTTGCCATTGATGATGAACCATTTGAAGAAAGAACTTCACTTACAAGTCTAATTGCATAAGGGAATTCTTCTTCACTTGGTATAACTGGTTCAAGTGCTCTTTCAGCAAGTGCTCCGTGACCAATTTCACGTCTACCAGGAGAACGAAGTGGTTTTGCTTCTCCTGTTGCATAACCTGGCATATTGTAGTGATGCATATATCTCTTAGATTCTTCATCATCAAGACCTTCAAGTTTTTGCATATCTCCAATTGTGCCAAGTGTGAGTGTTGTTAAAACTTGTGTTTGACCTCTTGTGAAAACTCCTGTTCCATGAACTCTTGGAAGAACGCCAACATCACACCAAATTGGTCTAATTTCTGTTGTTTTTCTTCCATCAGGTCTAACACCTTCATTTAAGATTTTTGCTCTAACTGTTTCTTTTGTTATTTTGTAGATAACATCGCCAATCATTTTTGTTTTGTCTGGATAGATTTCTGCAAAATGAGCATAAATTTCTTCGTTTGCTTTTTCTTGATTATCTTGGCGTTTTTGTCTGTCAAACTCATCAAGCGCTTTAACAATTAGTGGTGTTGCAAATTCTCTAACAGAAGCATTTACTTCATCATCAATTGTTTCATAAGCAATTTTGTCACAAACTGGCTTTCCAATTTGTTTCTTAACATCTTTTTGGAAAGCAACAATTTTTTTGATTTCCTCATGACCAAACATGATTGCATCAAGCATTTCAGCTTCAGTAACTTCAAGAGCACCTGCTTCAACCATTAAGATTGCATCTTCTGTTCCAGAAAGCATCAAGTGCATCCTGCTCTTTTCCCTTTGTTCTTGGCTTGGATTGATAACATACTCGCCATCAACAAGACCAACACAAACAGAGCCTGTTGGGCCCATGAAAGGAATGTCTGAAATAGAAAGTGCAAAAGATGAACCCATCATTGCAAGTGGTTCTGGAGCAACATCTGGTTCAACAGAAAGTGCCGTGCAAACAACTGTTACATCGTTGTAAAAACCTTTTGGGAAAAGTGGACGAAGTGGACGATCAATAAGTCTTGATGTTAAAATAGCTTTATCGCTTGCCCTACCTTCGCGTTTTTTAAATCCGCCAGGTATTTTTCCAACTGCATACATTTTTTCTTCAAAATCTACGTTAAGTGGAAAGAAATCTATTCCATCTCTTGGAGAGTCACTCATGTTAACATTAACAAGAACTGCTGTTTCTCCACATCTAACAAGGCATGAGCCTCTTGATTGTTCACAAAATTTGCCAGTTTCAAAAGTAACTTTTCTTCCTCCAATTTCGATTTCAAAGATTTGAGCATCTTTATTACTCATATAATCTCCTTTAAATTTTTGTGGCATTACCACATTTTTACCTCTATAAATTCAAATTATTATCTAATTTGAAGTGATTTTTTAAGTTCACGATATGCGTTAATATCTTTCTTCTCTAAATATTCAAGAAGACCTTTTCTTTGACCAACCAATTGAAGAAGACCTCTTCTTGAAGAGTTGTCTTTGTGGTTAGTTTTAAGATGCTCTGTCAAGTGATTGATTCTTTCTGTTAAGAGAGCAATTTGAACTTGTGCTGAGCCTGTGTCTGTTTCAGTTAAACGATATTTTTCGATTATTTGTTTTTTATCCATAAAAAAAACCTCCTATAAAATTTTAAATTCGCTTTAAACAAAGCAAGCTAACTAGAGGTGATTTAGCAAACTTCGTAAAAAGTAACAACATTTATATATCACAGAAAGTTAAATTTGTAAAGTGTTTTTAACAAATTAGTGTTGACATGTATAGAAAAATATAATAAAATTAAGACATGAAGAAAAAAGCATTTCAAAAGAAAAAAACAATTAACTCAAAATTAACAGAAGAGCAAGCAGAAATTGCAAAAATTTCTTTATCAAACGCTGTTATTCAATCACTTGGATTTAATCCTGAGTGTTCTTACACAATTCAACAAAATGTGTATCATTCTGATTTAAAAGAAATCCCAACAAACCTATTCGCATTGCAAGAAAGTGTGATTTTTATTTCAGACAATTTGAAGAATGAACTTTACAATTGCCCAAAATATATATACAAAATTGAAAACAACGAAATAATAAAGACATCTAAAGAAAATAAAATATCAAACAAAACAATCAGAACAATTTATCATATTGTTGGAAAAACAAAACTTGGTTATGTTCCATTTAAGCTTATTATTACTGCGAATCCAAAAAGAGCAGACTATTATAGAGTTGACAAAATAGAAGATTATGAAACAATGAAAAGTCTTTTTGCCGTTCAACTTCAAGGAAAAGACTTCCTAATTTTAGACAGAATTGATGATGAGAAATCTTTATGTCACGACAATAAATATTTTAACAGCAAAAAAAGAATTTTTGAATCTTTGCCAACTAACAGAGTTGTTTACGGAGCGCACAAACATCAATATGATGAAGAAGAAATGTTGTTTAGCTTTAAAAAATGCATAGATTCATTAGAAAGCAGAAATTATAAAAACAAAGACTTTTTAAATTTTAAAATATTAAAGGAATTAGATGCAACAGAAATAAAAAAATTATCCTACGATGAGCTATTTAGCTCTTATTTATTCGATGCTAATGTTAGTTGCTTCTCTAATTTTGATGAAGATAAACCTCTTTCAGAGATATTTGAAAAGTGTCATAAAATAGAAAAGAAATTTTATGATCAATTTAAACCAAATGATGAATTTGAAAGAAAATTGTTAAAACTATTTATAACAAATGAAAATATCAATAAAATGAGCACAACAAAACAAAGTTTTTATAATTGTGGATTTGACCATTTAATAAAATAAATTAAAGCTTTTTTCTTAAGATTTCACCATTTTTAAGATTAAGATTTGTTGTGATAAAAAGCTTTTGCTGAACTTTTCTTGCTTCCAAAACTTCATTACCATCTTCATCTTCAATTTTTTCTATTATAATTTTTTTATTAAAGTTTTCACTTGGGGAAAGAACTTCAAGTTCATCGCCCTTTTTGAACATATTTCTTTGTTCAACAAGGGTTTTATTTTGCTTGCTGTCGTCAAGCACAACACAAACAAAATCATGTGTTGCAACAGGCGTAGACTGTTCCAAAAACTCCCTTTCATCTTCATTAAAATAGAAGCCAGTTGTATATTTTCTGTGACTAGATTTTTTAACTTCTTCAATTAAATTGAAGTTTACATCTTCAAGGTTGTCAAGAGCTCTTCTGTATG
>CAMEKL010000047.1 GCA_945921365.1 uncultured Bacillota bacterium | reverse complement strand
GATGGCGTCGCACTGCCAAGAACAAGTGGACAAGAATTAAACTGAGCTCTAAAACGCGCCACGTCAATTGTGTTATAGCGTGGATTAGACTCGCTTTGATAGGAAGAATCATGCTCCTCATCAATGATGATTATTCCAACATCTGTTAGCGGTGCAAAAATGCAAGACCTTGCCCCAACGGCAATTCGTGCTTCGCCAGAGAGAAGACGCCTCCACTCATCAAAACGTTCGCCTGCAGAAAGCCCACTGTGAAGAATTGCAACAAAATCGCCAAACCTGCCTTTAAAGTGAGCAAGCACTTGTGGAGTGAGTGAAATCTCTGGAACAAGCATAATTGCTGTTTTATTTTCCTTTAAAACTCGTTCAATTAGGTGCATATACACTTCAGTTTTGCCACTGCCAGTCACTCCATGAAGAAGATATGTTCCAGCAGATTTTATTCCGCCAAAAGCACGCTGTTGCTCTGCATTTAAAGTGATTTTTTTATCTTTTTCCTCTGTTAGAAGTTTTGGGGTGCGTAGTTTCTCGGTTAAAACTTTTTCAATTATACCCTTTTCAAAAAGAGATTTTATTGCTGGTGCAGAAAACGCGTTGTTAGAGGAACTAATAAACTCATTTTCCTTTAAAAACTGCACAATTTCAATCTGTTTTTTTGCTCTTTTTTCAATCAATTTCTCATCAAAATTCTTTGCAAGTTTATAGCAAGTTTTAACAAGAGGTTTAATTTTATCTCCACGCATTTCAGCAGGAATAAACAGACGAAGGACATCAACTTTTTTTAGATGATAAATATCCGTCATCTCATGCATTAGGTCAATCATTTCTTTAAGAATTACAGGTTTATCATCAAGAAATTTATAAATTTCTTTAAGCTTGCTTTCATCATAATTTGTATTTTCTTTTAATGCTATGATATAACCCTCAATTTTTCTTGCGCCAAAAGGAACAAGCACGCGCCTGCCAACTGCATTTTCAACAAAAAAGCTGTTTGGCAGTTTATAATCAAAAACTTTATCCAAACAACTTGTTGCAATTTCCACAATAACTTCGGCTATCATGGCACTATTATACTATAATAAATTGTATAAATCAATTCATTCTTCTTTTTTGTTCAAATTTTCTTTCAATAGGTTTCTAATTTCCTTCAAAAGCTCAGTGTCTGAATCCTGCTTTTCTACAATTTCTGGCACTGTTTCAATTTCAACTTCTGCAGGTTTTTCTTCTGGCAAAGTTTGAACTTCTGTTTCAATTTCAACTTCAACCTGCTCACCTTTTTTCTTTTTGAGTTTTTTTGCGCTCTCTTTTATATCTTCTTTAAGGCGCTCTCCAGCTTTTCTAAGCTTGTTTTTTGAAAAATTGAAAATTTTAATGATCACAAAAATTGTGAGTGCAATAATTAAAAAGTCAATAATCGCTTGAATAAACGCACCATAACGAAGCGCAGTTTCTGCAGTTGTTTCTGTTGCTTCACGAATTACCCATTTCCATTCAGAAACATCTGCTCCGCCAATTGCTAAACTTATCAGTGGCATAATCACATCGTTAACCAACGAAGAAACAATCTTGTTAAACGCCCCACCAACGATCACAGCAACTGCCAAATCAAGCACATTGCCTTTGCTTATAAACTCTTTAAATTCCTTCCAAAATTTTTTCATTCCCATCTCCTTAACTTATTTTTTGATAGTGTGTGTAGCCATCTGCCGTGCCTAAATTCGAGTATGTCACACCATCAGTTATAAATGTGTGTGTCGGTAAATCCCTTGCAATGTAAATGTCTGTTGCATTTTCAATCAGCCTTCCCATTGCCGTTGATGATGAAAGACCACTTGCAACTGTTGAGCTGTCAATATAAACAATTGAGAGGTTGGTACAATTTATGAAAGCTATAGAGCTGCTTATTTCAGTTACAGAGCTTGGAATTTTAATTGAATTAAGAGTTGTATACCCATAGAAAACAGTGTTAATTATTTGAATTTCATTAGGAATTTCATAATCCGTTATTCCATAAGCAGCAAATGCAACCAACTCCAATTTTGAACTATATGGAGTTACAATTATACCCCCATGTTCCATTGTTGTGTATGTTCCACTTGCAACAAATTGGTCAATTGCTGTGCAACCTGCAAATGCCATGCCGTCAACTGAAGAACCAATGTTTGTTATGCTGTTTGGAAGTTTAACTGTTCTTAATGTTGTGCAACCTGCAAATGCTGTTTCTGCAAGGTTTGTGAAAGTGTATACATTCTCACCAACAACAAGATATTTTGGAACTTCAACGTCTGTTGGAGAAGCAACTGGTTCTGTGACTGTTAGGTTGCTGTCAGAAACTTGAATGCGGAAACCTTTGTTTGAAGAATCTAAAATGTCATAGTAACTTCCATCTGTGAGAGATAATTCTGAAATCGGTGTTGTTTCTCCCTGAGCGCAAATTTTGTTTTTTGCAAGGAATTCTGCGCTTATTCCTGCCTTATCCTCTGCGAAGATCCAACCTTCGCTCTCTGGGGTTCTTGAACAATCCAATAAGTTTAAAGTGAGACAAACCTTATATTTTGCAATTGTTAAAGTGTTTGAAACTTTATAGGTTGAACCTGATGCGTTTGTGGAGTAGCCATCTTCATAAACCTCATAGTGTGCGTTTTCAACAAACATATTAACTGCTGAAGTTGGAAGCATCGCAAGGCTTGTTCCGTCTGTTGAATAATAGAACCAACCATCTGTGCTTCTATACCAATTGTTATCAAAAACGCCATAGATATTAAGCATATCTTCAATTTTAAAATTTTCGTTTTCAAGTGTTTCGCTTGAAACTGGCTCGGCATTTTCTGCTGTGGAAGTGAAAACTTCGTAAAAATCATTAACACCTGCCTGATTTTTTTTGTTTATGCTTGCTGCGTCAACATAGTGGCTTGCACCAACAGAAAGGTCTGTGCTTTCAACAAGACTGAATTTAACGCTTGAAGGCCATTGTTCTTCAATGTTTTCACGGTTGAAGCCGTTGAATTCAAGAACAATATAGGAATCAAAAAAAATGGTGCCAGAAGCCTCCATCGTGCCTTTATACCATGCAAGAGACACGCAAAAGGAGAGCGCAAAAAAAATAAGCAACACATTAACAAACATTGCAATATTTAAAAGCCTTCTTGTTTTCGCCCCAAATTTTTTAATCAACACTGACCCCTTTTCCCAAATTGACGCAGTATAAGTTGTTTTTATTATATATATTTATTTTATTAAGCGCAAATATTTTGAGCAATATTTCCAAAAAAAATTAGAAAATACAACAAAAAAACCCACTCCATGTTTAGTTGAAATGAGTTTTTCTTTAAGCCTAGTTCGGATAAGCTTTTTTATTTTTTGCAAAAATTATGCTTGTTCGGTTAGCATATTATAATTATTTTCTTGGATTTTTGATGTTTGCTTGAGCTGCTGCAAGGCGCGCAATTGGAACTCTATATGGTGAGCAAGAAACATATGTCAACCCTGCTCTATGGCAGAATTCAACAGAAGATGGGTCTCCACCATGTTCCCCGCATATTCCAAGTTTGATGTCTGGACGTGTTGATTTTCCAAGTTTTGCAGCCATTTCAACAAGTTTTCCAACGCCAGTTTGATCAAGACGAGCGAATGGATCAGATTCAAAAATCTTCTTGTCATAGTATGCACCAAGGAATTTTCCAGCGTCATCACGGCTGAAACCATAGGTCATTTGAGTTAAATCGTTTGTTCCAAATGAGAAGAATTCAGCTGTTTTTGCAATTTCGTCTGCTGTTAACGCTGCTCTTGGAATTTCTATCATTGTTCCAATTTTGTATGTGAGTTCTGCTTTGTTTTTAGCTATGATTTCGTCTGCTTTGTTTGCAACAACATCTCTAACATAGTTAAACTCCTTGCTGTCACAAGTGATTGGAATCATGATTTCTGGCTTAATGTCGTAGCCATATTTCTTTTTAACTGCAATTGCTGCTTCAATAACAGCTTGTGTTTGCATTTCTGCAATTTCTGGGTATGTTACAGCAAGACGGAGTCCTCTATGACCCATCATTGGGTTAACTTCTTTAAGACCTTCAACAGTTGCTTTAAGAGATTTAAATGAGATGTTCATCTCTTTTGCAAGTTCTCTAATGTCTGCATCTTCATGTGGAAGGAATTCGTGAAGAGGTGGATCAAGGAAACGAATTGTAACTGGCTGACCTTTCATTTCTTTATAAAGCCCAATAAAGTCCTTCTTTTGCATTGGAAGAAGTTTTTTAAGCGCTGTTTTTCTCTCTTCAACAGTTCTTGCAACAATCATTTCTCTAACTGCTGGAATTCTGTCATAATCAAAGAACATATGTTCAGTTCTGCAAAGACCAATTCCCTCAGCACCGAAGTTATATGCTGTTTTTGCATCTGCAGGATTATCTGCATTTGTTCTAACTTGAAGAGCTTTATATTTGTCTGCCCAACCCATAATTGTTGCAAAATCACCTGAAAGCGATGCAGGAACTGTTTTAACTTCCTCACCATAGATATTTCCTGTTGAGCCAACAATTGAAAT
>CAMEKL010000046.1 GCA_945921365.1 uncultured Bacillota bacterium | reverse complement strand
ATAAGGGATTTCTATTTTTGTGTTTTCTGGTCGCCTTTTGCCTTGCATTATTTCCATAAATTCAATTTCATTTTTTCCATACTTCTTTTGTTCGGCAATTTCTCCAAGAGTTTCTCTTCTCATTTCATTTAAAGCAATTAGGTTAACAAAACTTCCAATTGATTTCTGTGTGTTTATTTTCAAAAGTGTTTTTAAAAGTGCTAGAAGGGCAAAGATTAAAAGAGGAATTAAAAGAACAATAAGAAGAATTGACGTTATGAAATTTCCACCAAAGAAAATTGATACTAAGTTATTGTATAAATGGTATGAAGGCATGTTATTTGCCTTTGCAAAACCGAGATAAACGTTTATTCCGTTGTTCATAAAGTGAATGATCATTGCTGGCACAATACTTCTTGAAAATAGCGTTACAGAGCCAAGAATCAAGCCAACCATTGTTGCGAACAAGAATTGTTCTATGTTCATATGGAGAAGTCCAAAGAGAAGAGACGAAATTAAAATTGCATTTTTAAAGCCAAGCTTTTTATATGAAGAAAGGAGCACACCTCTATGCAAAAATTCTTCACAGAATGCTGGAAGAACAGCTGTCATAATCAAACTTAATATCAGAGAAAAAATTGAAACTGAGCCACCAGAAGAAATGCTTGCTCCTTGACTGTATCCAATAAGGGTTAATATAAAATTTATAAAAATTGAAAAGAAAATGTTTAAAACAAAAACAATAATGCCAATAAGAATTGAAATTCCCACTTCTTTTGCAGAAATTTTGTTGAAAGAATATTCCTTAAACAAACTTTTCGCATTTTGTTTGTTAAGTTTTGTTAAAAGAAAAAGAGGAAGAAGGAAAATTATTCCAATTTGAATAACGATGTTTAAAACGTAACTTGCATAATCCCCTAAAAAATTAAACACTCCAAGCAAGGTTAAAATTCTAACCAGCACAAAAAGTATCATAGAAATAAAATAAACTAAATTTGTATTATAAATTTTACTTTTCATTTTCCACCTATTTTATAAAAATGTGCCAACGCACCAAATTATGAGAGAAAGTCCACCAGCAATTAAAAGAAGTGTTAAAGCAAGCGGGTCGATTTTTTCATTTGATTTAACATAAATTTTTTCCTCTTTTTTGCACTTTAAAGATGATAGCACAACATAAATCATAAAACAAGTTAAAGCCGCCATAACAATTGCAAAAACAATTTCAAATGCAGACCAACTAACTGCTTCATCAATGCTTATCCCTGTTGTTGTTGAAATGTAGTTCACAATAATCACTGTTGCGTTGTTAACAAAATGCGCAATCATGCTTGCAACAATGCTTCCCGTTTTAACAACAATATAGCCAAGCACGATGCCAAGTGCAAATTGATATAAAAATTGCATAAGTGAACCATGAGCAACTGTGAAGACAATGGCGCTAATAAAAATTGCAATCGCATTTCCAAACTTTCTTAATCCGTTCAAAATTATTCCACGATATATAACTTCTTCACAGATTGCGGGGAAAAGCGCAAGACAAAACAAGTTAACAACAAGCCAAAGTGGAGTGTTAAGAGGAAGTGGCATACTTGTGTCTGGTGTGTATCCAGCAAGGCCAACAAGATATGCAAACAAGTTAACAATATAGTTAAATCCAAAAAGCACAATAAGTGCAAGAAGAACAACAAGAATAGTGTTTACAATTCCAAATCTAAAATTTATTTTTGCACAAGTTAAAGTTTTTTTATGTTTAACCTTATTATAAATTAAAAATAGTGCAAAAAGAGATAAGCTTGAAAGAGAATAGTAAATTGCTGCAACATATCCAATTTTTAAAAGCTCTGTGATAGTGATGCCAAGATTTAATGAAATGATTGTTAAAACAATTGTTGCAAAAAGTTGAAAAACAATTGGAACTAAAACAGCAAGAAGATAGCCAAAAGCGCTATCTCTGTCTGTGTAATAAAAGTCTGTTATTGCATTTTCTCTTTTCATTCTCTGTATATTATATACTAAAAATATAAAAACTTCAAATTAAAAAAGCAATCATTTTTTCCCATTTCAACAAATAAAATATGTTAGGTGATTTGATGGAAAATTTTAATTTACATTCATTAAGGAAAAGAATTGTTGCAGTTATCATTTTAATTGCAATCCTTGCTTCCTTAATTGTAGTTAGACTTTTTTATGTCCAAGTAATAAATGGTGGTTATCTTCAACAAAAGGCACTTGACCAGTGGACAAGGGATTTGCCACTTTCTGCTGAGCGTGGAACTATTTACGACAGAAATGGCTCGTCGCTTGCTGTTTCTTACACAACATATAATGTTTATTCAAGAGGCAGACAAGTTAAAGACGAAGTGGAAACGGCAAAATTTTTGAGTGATGTTCTCTGTGCGGACTATAACACAATTTTAACAAAAGTTAGCAATGTTAATGTCAGCGAAGTTCTTTTAAAAATGCAAGTCAGCAAGGAAGATGCAATTAAAATATATAATAAATCACTTCCTGGAATTTATCTTTCTGAAAGTGTTAGCCGATATTATCCTTATGGAAACTTAATGACGCAAATTTTAGGATTCACAACAGTTGATAACACAGGTCAAGCAGGGCTTGAAGCATATTATAACGATATTTTAAAAGGAATTGAAGGCTATTCTCTTGTTCAAAGCGACTTGCAAGGAAAGGAAATTTATAACAGTTTAAATTCATATATGCCGTCGACACCAGGATTTAACATTGACATGACGATTGATGCCAACATTCAACTTTCTGTTGAGCAGACGCTTGAAAAATTGATGACAGAACAAAAAGCAAAAAGTGCTTCTGCAATTGTTATGGATCCAAACACTGGAGAAATTTTGGCGATGAGTTGTAAGCCAAGTTTTGATTTGAACGCTGTTCCAAGAGATGATGTTAATTCTCTTATGGAGATGATGAAAAATCAAACAATTGTCAGCGTTTATGAACCCGGTTCAACTTTTAAAATTTTAACGATGGCTAGCTGTTTAAATGAAGGTGTTGCGCATCTCTCCGACACTTTCTATTGCCCAGGCTATAACATTGTGGATGGTCAAAAAATTAAATGCTGGAAGAGTGTGGGGCATGGAAGCGAAACTTTAACTGACGGTCTTTGCAATTCTTGCAACACTGTTTTCACAACGCTTGCGCTTAGAATGGGATTGGAGAAAATGTATTCCTATTTTGACTCTTTTGGTCTTGGAAAGCAAACTGGAATTGATTTTCTTGGAGAGTCTGCAGGAATCATCATGGATAAAAACTCCGTTAAAAATGTTGACCTTGCAAGAATGGGATTTGGGCAGGCAATTGCTGTTACGCCACTTCAACTAATCACCGCGATTTCTGCATGCGTTAATGGTGGGAAACTCTTAAAACCTTATTTAGTTTCAAAAATATATAACGATGAAGGAATAGTAATTGAAGAAAATATGCCAACAGTTGTTGGACAGGTTGTAAGCGAAGAAGTTTCGCACATTATTTGTGATATGCTTGAAGAAACAGTTTCAAAAGCGGGGAAATACACTTTTGTTGAGGGTTATGAAATTGGTGGCAAAACAGGCACAACACAAAAATATGCCGATGGAAAAATTGCTGGAACATATATTTCAAGTTTTTGCGGAATGTATCCAGCGCATAATCCAAAATATATCGTTCTAATTGTTGTTGACGAGCCAGGCACTGGTGCATATTATGGAAGCGTGGTTGCTTCTCCTTATGCAAAAGAAATTTTTTCTTCAATTATAAAGCTTAAAAACTATGCTCCAGATGATGAAAAATATGTATCTCTTGTTAGAGATGTGGCAATGCCAAATTTAATTGGGAAAAGCTTGACGTCTGCCTGCAATGAGCTTTTAAATCTTGGGCTTAACTATGAAATTCAAGGTGATGGCGGATTTGTTGTCTCTCAGCTTCCTCCAGCAGGGACAATGCTTTATAAAGGTCAAAGCGTTTATCTAATTGTTGGTGATGGATAAAACAAAGCGCCTATTGCTTTGTTTTTATTTTGTGATACCAAATCATACTAGAAAAATAAATGATGTTCTTTATGCGTCAAGTTGAACTCTCTGCCATTTATTCGAATTAACATGTGTTTTCGTAGTTAGATTAATAGAAAAACGAATTTATAAAACAATTTCTGAAAAAAATTAAAAATAAGGAAATATTTTTACAAAAAAATTTAGAAATGCACAAGTTTTGCAATTAAATTTTAAAAAAAAATTTTAATTTTGCTTTGTTTTATTGAGCTTTTATGTTAAAAGTAATTAGAACATATTAGGAGGTTCTATGGTAAAGAAAGGTAGAGGGTTTAACATTGCCGCTGGAGTTTTAGATATAATAATTTCTGTTGGCTTTTTAGCACTTGCTGTATTGTTGATGTTTGCAAGTTTGTTCGTTTCAGTTTTTGGAGATATTGAAGAATCATTAGGTGGGCCTGGAGTTCTTGATGCTATAGCTGCATTTGGAATCGTTTTTGCCATTGGTGCACTTGCTCTATTTGTTGTTGTTCTTATTCTTGGAATTTTAATTTTAAAAACAGCAAACGCAAGCCCTAAAAATTACTACAAAAAAACTGGAAGAATGCTTGGAATTGCAATTGTTATGACAGTTTTTGCTGGAATTG
>CAMEKL010000045.1 GCA_945921365.1 uncultured Bacillota bacterium | reverse complement strand
AACACCGTTTTCCACTAAAAATTGCAACGCAATTTTTAAATTTTTTTTAAAAATTTAATTTGCCCCCATATTTTCTTCCAAAATTCTATCCTTCCCTGTTCTTAGAACGGACATGGCAAAGCTATAAACCACATCAAGAATTGAAAGTGAAAACCGACTACAACAACCAATAATAAAATCAAAAGCATAAAAATTTGTATAGTTTGTTAACCTAAAACAAGCAGAAGGTCTTTTGTTTTTAACAAAAGCAAAATAGCTTAAAATAAAATCCGAAACAGCACTTGAAAATAATCCAGCAAACATAGGATTATCAAGTCCAACCTTGCTGTGAGCCATAACACTTCTAATTTTAACTTTATCTTTAACCTCAGAGCCAAAAAACCTCAAAAATCTGATTTGCGGTTCGTTTAGCTCTATTTCAATTTCACTGTTTTTGTGCTTTTCAATTAAAAATATTTTTTTGCCTTTTATTTTTAATTTAATTTTTTTAATCCAAATAAACCAAAGCTTAATTGAAATTGCACCACAATTTTTTTTAACATCATAAAAAAACTTAATTCTAAAGCCAAGTGGAGTTATAAAAATTATTATAAAAAAAATAAGAATAATTAGATATAAACTCTCCATTATTCTTATTTTTAACATTTATTTTGTTTTTATTAGTTTATCCCGCCAACAGTTCTTGGGCAATATTCAACATCACGAATATTTGTTATTCCTGTGAGATACATAATAAGCCTTTCAAAACCAAGGCCATAACCACTGTGAACATTTGTTCCATACCTTCTTAGGTTAATGTAGTTTTCATAATCTTCAAGGTTAAGCCCAAGTTCTTTCATTCTTGATGTTAAAAGGTCATAACGCTCTTCCCTTTGGCTTCCACCAATAAGTTCTCCAATTCCTGGAACAAGAAGGTCAACAGCAGCAACTGTTTTGCCATCTTCGTTTAAACGCATATAGAACGCTTTAATATCTTTTGGATAATTGTATAGAAAAACAGGCTTTTTATAAACGACTTCTGTTAAATATCTCTCATGCTCACTTTGAAGGTCAACGCCCCAGTAAACTGGATATTCAAATTTATCTTTAACTTTTGTTAAAATATCAATCGCTTCTGTGTATGAAAGTTTAACAAAATCGTTTGAAACAACGTTTGTAAGCCTTGAAATTAAATCTTTGTCAACAAACTTATTCAAAAATTCAATTTCATCTTTGCAATGTTCCATAACATAGGAAATAACGAATTTAATCATCTCTTCTTCATTTTCCATGAGACCAGCAAGGTCTGTGAAGCACATTTCTGGTTCCATCATCCAAAACTCTGCTGCATGCCGTGAAGTGTTGGAGTTTTCCGCTCTAAATGTTGGCCCAAAAGTGTAAGTGTTTCCAAAAGCGTGAGTCATTGGTTCCTCATCAATTTGTCCGGAAACTGTCATAAAAACTTTTCTTCCAAAGAAATCTTTATCATATTCAACTTTTCCGCTATCTGCAAATCTGTTTAAATCTAATGTTGTAACTTGGAACATAGCGCCAGCACCTTCACAATCGCTTGCTGTGATGATTGGTGTGTGACAATAAACAAAGTCGCGTTCCTGAAAGAACTTATGAATTGCATACGCAGCAACAGACCTAATTCTAAAAACAGCGTTGAATGTGTTAGTTCTTGGTCTTAAATAGTGATGTTCACGAAGAAACTCAAGCGAATGACCTTTCTTCTGGAGCGGATAGTCTGTATCACACTTGCCTAAAATATTAACTTGGCTAGCATTGATTTCATATGGTTGCTTTGCTTGTGGCGTTAAAACAACTTCTCCAATAACTTCAAGTGAAGATCCTGTAGTTAGTTTTATAACATAATCAAAATTTGAAATTTTTTCTTTCTCAAGAACAACTTGGGTTCCTTTAAATGCACCATCATTAAGTTCAACAAAAGCAATCATTTTGCTGTCTCTAACCGTTCTTGCCCAGCCACAAACTTTAATTTGTTTGCCAGCAAATTTCTCATACTCTACGTTTAATTTTTTAATTTCTGTTCTTTTCATTTCTCTTTCCTTTTTATGGGTCTAATCTATCTGGTCCTCTAAAGAGGAATTGTGCTTCCTTAATAGAAGGCAAGTTTAAAAGAAGCATTGTAAGCCTGTCAACTCCAATTGCAAATCCTCCATGTGGTGGAACACCGTATTTGAAGAATTCTAAATAATATTTAACATCGTTTGTTAAGCCTTTTTCATTGACATTCTTTTTAAGTTCTTCAATTCTATGTTCTCTCTGTGCACCAGATGTAATTTCAATTCCTTTCCAAATTAGGTCGTATCCTTGAAGAATTCCATTTTTTCTCATATGATAGAATGCCCTCTTCTCTGGCGGGAAATCTGTAACAAGCAAGAATTCATGATTAAACTTATCTTTTGCAAGCCTTTCGCAAAGCCTTTCAGCTTCTGTTGTTAAGTCTGTTTTTTCGCACTCTGGAACTTCAAAGCCATATCTTTCTTTAAGTTCGCTATAAATATCTCTAAGTTTCATTTGTGGAAATGGAAGAGTTGGAACAACAATGTCAACATCAAAAAGTTCTTTAATCTTATCTCCAAACTTTTCTTTAACTTTGGAGAGGCCATAAGTAATCATCTCTGCTTCCAAATTCATAACATCTTGGAAAGAATCAATATAACTAAACTCAACATCAAAACTAGTGAACTCTGTTGCATGTTTTTTTGTGTGTGACTTTTCTGCTCTAAAGCATGGAGCAATTTCAAAAATTCTCTCAAGCCCAGCAGCCATTGCCATCTGTCTGAGCGAGGTAGGCTTTTCTGTCAAAATATTTAACTTCAAAAACATCTGCTCCACTTTCAGACGCTGTGCTGATAAACTTTGGCGTGTGAATTTCGATAAACTTGTTATTTATAAGATATTCTCTCATTGCATTGATGAGATAACTTTGAAACTGGAACAAGAACTCGTTTTTCTCGTTTCTAATATCAAGCCAACGATAGTCTAATCTTTGGTCAATTAAACTTTCTGAAGTAAGCGGTGAAGGATCTGCAATTGTTTCAATAACAACTTTTTCTGGCAAAAATTCAACTCCGCCAAGCTTAACAAATTCATTTTTAACCATATTCCCTTCAAAAGAAACGCAAGACCCCATAACGCCTTTAACAGCAATTTCTGCAAGTTCTGGTTGATTTGTTTTGTCTATTGAAACTTGAATTTTTCCTGAAATATCTCTTAAAACAACAAATACCATATATCTTGTGTCTCTAAGTTTTTCAACAAAGCCTGAAATTTTACACTTTTCATTTTCTTTTAAATCTGCAATTAAAATTCTTTTCATACATTGCTCCTAATGGGGCTAGTATAAAACAAAATTAAACAAAAATCAAATATCTTTAACTCAATTTTCTAAATTTTTATTCATATATTACTAACATGAATAAAATTTGGCTTGTTATGATGCTTGCTGGAACGGCTGTTCTTCTTTTTGTCAACCCAAGCGAAACAACGAATGTGCTTATTGATGCATCAACAAATTCACTAAACTTATGCATCAATTTATGCGCAATATATGCCGTTTGGCTTGGACTTTTAGAAATATTAGATAAAAGCGGACTTGCCGATAAACTTTCAAAACTTCTAAAGCCGATAATAAGGAGACTATTCCCAGATGCTGATGATGAAACACTTAGATATATTTCAATTAACATTTCAGCAAATATGCTTGGGCTTGGAAATGCCGCCACCCCATATGGAATTAAAGCAATGAGAAATCTAGATGGTGGAAGCGAAAAAGCAAATCACTCTATGCTTATGCTAATGATTGTAAATGCCTGCTCAATTCAACTTCTGCCAACAACAACGATAGGGCTTAGGGCGACAGCTGGCAGTATATCGCCAGCAGACATAATTCTTCCAACGCTTCTTGCAACAATTTGTGCAACTGCCGTTGGAATTGGAAGTGGAATACTTTGCAAAAAAATTTTTAAAAGGAGAAAAACTTGCTAACTTTTATCATCATTTCAATATGTGTTATCGCTTTTTTGTTCATAACAAGAAAATTCAGTCTTCTGATTTGTTGTTTGCTAGTTATAACCGGCTTACTTCTCACTGGGGTTATATAGTTTGAGCGTTTATTTGATTCCAATTTTCATAATTTTTGTTTTGCTATATGCAAGCAAGAAAAATCTTGCAACATATAACATCTTTGTTGATGGGGCAAAAGGCGCATTAAATCTTTCAGTCAGCATTTTCCCATACATTGTTGCAATCATGATTTCTGTTGCACTGTTAAGGATTAGTGGGATAACGGATTTTTTAACAAACTTGCTTTCTCCAGCGTTCTCTTTTCTTGGAATTCCAACAGAAGTGTGTGAACTTGTGCTTCTTCGACCATTCACTGGCAGTGGAAGTTTTGCAATTTTAAATGATATATTCGCAAAATATGGTGCAGACAGCTATATCTCTCGCTGTGCGTGCGTGATTATGGGAAGCAGTGAAACGGTTTTCTATGTTGCCACTGTGTATTTTTCTGGCACAAAAGTCAAGCGACTTTCTTACGCAATTCCGTGTGCGCTTCTCGCCTCGCTTGTTGGTGCAATCATTTCATGCCTTCTTTGTAAAATAATTTAAAATTAGGAACATTTTTTCTCACTACTGAGTAGTATGAAATAGAACATAAGATAAAAAACAAACAGAATACAAAAGAAAAAATAATTTTACATATTGGCATAGTCCA
>CAMEKL010000044.1 GCA_945921365.1 uncultured Bacillota bacterium | reverse complement strand
CAGGATTAGTTAAAGGAGCAAGTAAAGGGGAAGGTTTAGGAAATCAGTTCTTAGCTAATATTAGAGAAGTTAATTTAATTGTTCATGTAGTTAGATGTTTTAATGACAAAGAAATAACAAAAAAACTTGTTGGTCAAGGATTTGCAACTGAAAGTAATACTGGCACACCAGCAACAAAAGAAAGTTTAAAAAAATATGCAGACAAACTTAAGTGGACAAGCCATGTTGAAGAGCCAAAAATTGTTGGAACAACAATTTCAGTTGCAAATGCAGCACAACTTGCTTGGGTTGCTGCAAATCCAGACTATTGGGGTCTTTCTTACATAATTGACATAACTGCAGATATTGATTTGCGTGGTTATATTTGGGAGCCTATATCTAGAACTATAAATGATTCCCAAAAAAACTTTCAGGGAACAATAAAAGGGAATGGACATACCATTGATGGTTTAACAACTAGAAACGATATTGATGATGTAGAATCTTTTGGACTTATTGGTTTATATGTATCTTTGTGTGGCATTAGTGATTTGAAACTTATTTCTTATAATGGTGGAACATTGATTAGTCAGTTCAGATCTAGTGAGTATCCTGAAAATCAATTGTTAAATTTGACGACTGTAACAATAAATAATAAAATTTATTACGATTATTTTGGAAAAAACCCACCTAAATCAAAAAACAATGCAAAATATTTATCTGATCGAATAGATAATTATTTAGTTTATATTCAAAATGTTGGTTGGGTTAATAAAGAGCATATTGGGAGTATTAAGGAATTACCAGAGGAAAAAGAAGTCTCAATAAATGGTTATGATATGATAGCTTGGACTCCTGGTTTATTAGATTATTACAAACTAAAACATAACGTTGAATTGTATAGCTAGTTTGCATGAATTATTGGGAGATAAAAACTTATTGTGATATAATAAGGTGAGGGAAAAATGAAAAAGAAATTGTTGTTATTTTTGTTAATTTTGATTGTTGGGCTGTGCCCGATAATCTTTGTTGCGTGCGGAGGAGTGAATGGCGAAAATATTTCGCTGTCTTTCTCTGGCAACATTGAAGATAATGTGCTTTATTTAACAGTTGGTGATGAAGAAAATTCTTCAAAAGACATAACCGTTAAAATAGATAACTACACAGATGCAATTTCAAGAAATTTATCTTTTGTTTCAGATTCAACTTCAGTTTCAATTTCTTCTCCAACTTATTATAAAGACGGCAGTGCAAAAGTTAAATTAACAGCAGTTCATGGCGGAACAGCGTATATCACAGTTAAAACGGAACAATTTTCTAAAGAAGCAACAATTAAAGTTGTTGTTAAAGAAGAACTTAAAGATTTTTCACTTAAAAATGATTTTTATGAAATTTACTACGAAAAAAACAGTGGAGATTTAAAAATAAATTTAGAGGATTATTTTGACTTTTCTCCAAAAACTGCAACAGAGAAAACTCTTCTTGCCTATGACGGAAGTGAGTGCTTAACAGAGAACGGAATTACAATAATTTCAGGAATAATTGCAGACACATCTCTCACAGTTGTTTCTCCAAGTGTTGCTGAAAAGAGTGTTAGTTTGCTTGTTAAAGTTGTTGAAAAGCTTGAAAGTGAGCAAATTTCACTCAAAAAATCAACATATCTAACAAATGGCGACATCTCTTTTGTTGATTTTAAAGATGGAGAAGTTGTTACTCTTTTGAAAAACAACAACGCAGAAAAAAACACAAGCTTAAAAAAATTAAGCACAGAGAGTTGTTATATTAAAGTTTCAATTGACAGCGGTTCAACAAATCTTGAAATTAAGCCGATTGCTCTAACAAAACAAAATGGCGAGTGGGTGGAAAACAAGCATATTTTGGCTGAAGAAATAACAGGTGGCGAAATTGCAAGTGGATTGCAAACAAATGAGCATATTTTCAAAATTTCATATGCTGGCGAAGACCAAATGAAAATTGTTTTCAATTTTCAATCTGGTGGATACGTATATGAAGCTAGAAAGGAAATTCTTGTTAATGTTTTAGATGCTCCATCAAATATTTCAATAAATGGCGAGAGTTTAAAAACATATAACTATATAGTCTACACAACATCTAACACATATATTGGCAAAAAACTTAAATTCAATATTTTCCCAGAAGATTCCGCTTCATATAACGCATATTTATACTTTGATGAAGAATCAAGAGAAGCACTTGTTGTTAGAAATAGCCACGGAACTTTAAGTGGAAGCAAAATTCAAATTTCAAACAACGATGAAATTCGCATTTCTGCCATAGATAATCCAGCATTTGGAAAAATTCAAACTGCAATTTTAAAAGTTGAGTTTACATATGAGAATATAGACTTTGAGTTTGAAGTTACATTAAATTTTGAAATCAAAAAATCTCCTTCAGCAGTTAAAGTGATTACTGATGCAAATTTAAATGGCGAAAATAGTGATGACTATCAAAACCTGTCACAAGTTTATCTAGACATCAACGGAAGCGGAAAGAGGATTGATGCGAGCGGAAAAGAAATTGCTTATGATGGCACAAACACAGTTTCTTTCTATGTTTATGGTGTTGTTGATGGAAAACTTGAAAGCGGGCACACTTTCACTGTTAAAAACAACACGAATGTTGTTAAATTCTCAACGGACGACCATGGGAAAGTAACAATTTTTGCAAGCCAAGTTGGAACTGGCTCAATAACAATCTCTTTTGAAACGGGCGAAAAAATTTCTGTTAAATTTCAAGTTATAAACTCAGTTAGCGAATTTGGAATTGTTTTTCCAAATTCATCACAAAATTCAAATATAATTAAACTTGAAAACGAAGATGAACTTAAAGTTGCACTTCTAACAAACAAAAAAATTTATGTTTCGAAAAACATTTTAGGAGACTATCAAAACTTAGCTGCAAGTTGTCAATTTGGTGGAGAACAAATTGTGTCTTTCAAAGATGGGTATTTTGAAGTTATAAAGGACACAAACGAATTTGTTGATGCATCAATTTCTTTCAAATATTCCTTCATTGATGGAGAAACGGTGCAACCACAAATTGTTAATTATGTTTTTAAAATTCTTTCACTCACAAAAATTAGCAAATTCAATTTAACAACAAACAAATCTTCAACTACGTTTTCACTTTATGATTTTTCAAGCGTTGGTTTCTATTCTCAAAATTTAGCAACTGCTGTTATAACTTTAGACATTGAACCAGTTTCACTTAGAAGCACACTTATTTCAAACATAGAATGGTTTGTTAATGGAACAAAAATTGATGCTGAAGAAAGCGATGATGAAAATATTGATGAATATAACTACAATGAGTTATTTACGCTCAGATATAACAAAACAACAGGGGTGGCAACAGTTTTGTGTGACACAAAGAATTTTGAAGGAGATATTCCAGAAAAAATTATTCTTCAAGCACAAACAATAAGGAATATTGCAGAAATGAAAGTTGAAACATTGCAAAAAAGTGTTTCGTTCACAATTGTTAAAAATATTCCAATTGAAAAAATAGAAACAAGCATTGATGAAATTTCAATTGATAAATTTAACAATAAAGCAAGTGTTTTTACAAGTGTTTTCCCAATTGATGCAAGCAACAAGAATTTAGATATTCAGTTTATTCCAAATAATTTAGAAAATAAAAATGCAATAAAAATCACAAAAAATTCTGAAAATTTTGAAGTTGAGCTTCAAAGCGGATTTAATTCTGGAAGTGGAATAATTAGAATTATTGCAGTTGATAGTTACACTGATTCGACTAACTTTAAAACATATGTTGACATTCCATTAACAATTTGTGATGGAACAGAAGAATATCCATACGTTATTTCAAGTTCTGCAGGTTTAAGAACTTTAATTGACACAGAATTTAAAAAATATTACAAAATTTCGGGCGAGATTGATCTGTCACAGTTTGAGGACTGGGAATATTCTGCTTATGCTTTAGAAGGTCACATAATTGGTGTTAACAATGCTAAAATAATAAACATTGAAGTTAAAGAATTAGTTTTAGATACAACAAAATATTATGCTGGACTCTTTAAAGAGATTGGTGCTGATGCGTCAATTGAAGATATCTCATTTGTTGGAATGATAAACATTGAAACAACAAAAGATGAAAATGGCAAACAAGCAATTTTAGATGAGTGTAATATTGGGCTTATTGCTGGTGAAAATAATGGAATAATTAAGAATGTTTTTGCAACTCTCGAAACAAGTTCTGTTAAATCAAACGGCGGATATAATGTTTGTTTAGGTGGATTATTCGGTAAAAATCATGGCAAATTAAGTTCTGGTTCTAATAACGCAAATGTTGTTATGATTGAAAGCTTAACTTTCACAGACAACTCTTCATCTAAGAGTTCCCACACACTTCTAATTGGGGGTATTGCTGGTTATAATGATGGAACAATATCAAAAACTGATGATAATACTATTTCAGATTTAAATAATGCTCAAACAACCGCAGATGTTAATATTTATGTTTTAAGTCAATATGTTAATGAAGTGGGAAACAGTGATTATATTGTTTCAGATGTTGTTAATGAAAATGAAGCGATTGGTGGAATTTTTGGTTATAGCACAGGAAATGTTGAAAATTTAACAGCAATAGGTGAGATTCGTGCAGGAAAATTAGATGACAACAATTTTGTTGGATATTTCAACAATGTTGGTGGAATTGTTGGATACAACTCTGCAGAAATTAAAAATTGCAAATCAAGGGTTTTTGTTAGGGGCAATCAAAACATTGGTGGACTTGTTGGTTCACAAGTTGGAGGAGTTTTAACATTAAACAAAGTTCAAGCCCTTGAAAAAGGAACTGGAATAAACTCTGCTCTCATAATTGGAAATCAAAATGTTGGCGGGCTTGTTGGATATGCAAGCAGTCAGTCTGAAA
>CAMEKL010000043.1 GCA_945921365.1 uncultured Bacillota bacterium | reverse complement strand
TTGCAGTTTCGCTCGCCACTACTCCCACAATCGTTTATTTACTTTCTTTTCCTCCAGGTACTTAGATGTTTCAGTTCCCTGGGTTCCCCTCATAACACTATTTTATTCGTGTTATGATACTTGCTCATTACAGCAAGTGTGTTTCCACATTCGGACATCTGCGGGTCACAACCTATTTGCGGTTCGCCACAGCTTATCGCAGCTTATCACGGCGCCTAGTGCCAAGGCATCCACCATATGCTCTTTGTAGCTTAATCTATAATTATAGTTTTGGATAATCTTAGCATTTTCACTTTAATCTTATTGTTAAAGAAATTAAACTCAGCGTAAATTTACAGTATATATCTTGAAGATATTTTACATATTACACTTTTGTTACTGATATTTGACTCGATATAAAATTTATATCATCAATATTCTATATTTAATTGTCATTGTTCTCTTTTCCGCAAAAGCGGAATTTATGCTGTTGTGCAATTCCTTGCTCAACAGTGCCTTTAATATATCACTATGAAATTTGTTTGTCAACAGTTTTTTCAAAATTTTTTTAAATTTTTTTACTTTTTTTTACATTTTTTTTAAAATTAAAATACACCTTTCCGTGTGTTTGCAATTTTGGCCAATTTTTGCTGTAAAATTAGGCTAAATTTTATTAAACAAATTTAGAAACTTGCAAAGTTTTTGGAAAATTTATAACATCACAAAGTGGAATTTCAAGTATTGTGAAAGCCCCTGCTCCCATTTTTTTCTTTATTTTTTTAATTGCTGATGCATACATTAGAAGAATCTTTGCTGTGAAAAGTGCGTTTGACGTCATCTTAACTTTATATGAAATTGAAAATTGCTCTTCATCAATGTTAAAATTTGAAAAAACTTCTCCTTGATGAAAGTTGCCATTATGCTTTTTGTTAAAAACTTGTTCTTTAACAAACTTGACCTTAAGCTTGCAATCTCCAAAATATGTTTCGTTTTGTTTTATCTTACTTATAATTTCATTCTTTGATTTTAAATTGTCTTTAACAATCACGCACTTTCTTATAACTTCAAATTTGTTTGATAAGTTTTTTCTCATTTTTAAAACAGAATTTTTGTTTGGAATTGTATAGCTTTTTGCTTTAACAATTCCATCAATTTCTTTTAGGGCATTAGTATGCCCCATACTCACACCGCTTCCCCACACTGTGTGAACATCATTTGTTGAAACCCCTTGCGTTAAAGCTCTAATAAGGGAAAACAAACCTGGATCCCAGCCAAAGGAATATAGCGCCACAGTTCCACTTTTTTTTGCAATTCGGTTGGCTTTTTTTATTTCGCTGGAAATTTTAGTGTGTGTATCATAGGAGTTTATGACATTGAACTTAGAAAGTATCTTTTGTGTTTCTTTTGGAATATCTTTGTATGACCCCCCACACATAATTAGAATATCTATATTATTATATAAATATAGTTTATTTATATTATATACATCATTATTCAACCGAGATTTTACCTCACGATGTGAAAAAATTCCAACAAGAGAAAATCTATCATCATCTTTACAAAGCCTTTCAACTGCTTTTCCTAAGTTGCCATAACCAACAATAGCTATTTTAATTTTTTTCAAAATAACCCGCTTTTAAAAAGATAAATCATCTTTAACTATATCTTTTGTTAAGCTTTCTTTTAAAATACTTTTGTTTTTCTCTCCCATTTTACAAAGTGGAAGACGAAATTCGTCTTTCATTTCACCATTAAGGCTGAGTGCAGTTTTAACTGGAATTGGATTAACTTCTAAAAATAAACTCTTATTTAGAGGATAAAGCTTTTCACTTATAGCTCTTGCCTTTTCAAATTCTTTTCTATCACACAATTCACACATCAGTTTTAAATGTTTTGGCGCAATGTTTGCAGTTACAGAAATTAAACCATCTGCCCCAAGAGCGAGGAAAACATAGTTAAGTGCATCTTCTCCGCAATAAATTGCAAAATCTTTCTCTCTCTTATTAAAGAGTTCCAAAATCTGATTTATGTTTCCGCTTGCCTCTTTAATTCCAACAATATTTTTCAATTTTGAAAGTTTAATTGCAATTTCTGGTTTTAAGTTCACACCAGTTCTTGAAGGCACATTATAAAGAATTATTGGAAGATTTACACATCTTGCAATTGTTTCATAATGCAGAAAAAGCCCTTCGTCTGTGCATTTGTTATAGTATGGAGTAACAATTAAAAGTGCGTCAGCTTTAAGTTTCTTTGCTTTTAAACAATCTTCTATAACCTGTTTTGTGTTATTTCCGCCACAACCAACAATAAGTTTGCTTTTGCCATCAATTTTTTCTTTGCAAAAAGAGATGATTTTATCTTTCTCTTCTCGGCTGAGTGTGGAAGGCTCTCCTGTTGTTCCAAGCACAATTATTGCATCTGTTTTTGCAAGCAGTTGTTTTTCAATTTGTTTTTCAAGCGCAGTAAAATCAACTTTGCTGTTTTTAAGAGGTGTTACAAGAGCAACCCCAAGTTTAGAAAATACACTCATAAAATCTCCATAAAAAAATATAGCAACTAGGCTATATTTGTTTATATGAAAATAGTATTTTTAAATGTTAATAATCAGATTCATTATCTAAATAGTCAAGCAAAATTTCGTCATTCTCTTCAACAAATTTTTCAATTAAATAATTTATTTGTTTGTTTAAAGACCTTTTATAAACACGAGAAACAATTTCAGCTTTTTCTTTTAAATCGTCTGGAATTCTTAAACAAAAAGTCGAAATCTTTTCTTTATTATTTTCATCACTGTTAAATTCTTTCATAAATGCAACTAATTCTCCTTAACATATTGTTCAAGAGCAAATTCAATTTCTTTGTTTATGGAACGCTTGTGCTTTATTGCAAGATATTTAACTTTTTCCAACAGCTCTTCTGAAATTCTAAGGGAAAATCCTTGATAATAATTACCTTTAATTTGTTCAAACTTATCCATATATCCTCCAAAGAAATATATGTCTATTATTGAATTAAAAGTGATAATCTTTTGATGTGATAATAATATCTTTTTAATATCATATCTCGCAATTATAATTTATAAATTTTATATATTATTTTAATTGAACAAATTTGAAAGCCAATTACAAAGCCTATCAAACCAATTGCTTTTTGGCTCTAACTGCATTGGAGATTTCTCTTGTTTTGGAACAATATTTATAACTTCTGCCTTTTCAAGTTCATCTAAATTTGTTATGCTGTTTGGATTTGAAAGGTCATCAAGCTTTTGAACGTTTGAAATAACCTTAACAACGTTAACTGAATATTTTGCCTGCTCTGCTTGCAATTCGGCAGTTAATGTTTTAACTTTAACCGCATTGTATATGCTCCACCCACAAACACAAGTAAGAACAAGGGCAAAAGCACAAATTGCAATTTTAAGCCTTGTTTTAAAATTTGTTTTTGGTTTTATTTTCTTTTCAATTAAAACTTCTTCGTTTGCTTCCTGAACTAATTCGCATTCACTATCTTTATAAAATTCATTTATGGTTTCCGTTTCTTCAATTTTTTCAACTTCACAAGTTTCTTCTTTTACTTCTTCTGTTAAAAATTTCTCATCGTCTTCTTGATTAAAAACATTTTCAAAAGACAAACTAACAGGAGATATTTTTCTTTCTTCTATGTTCTCTCTTTGCACAGAAATGTTCGAGAACAAAATTTCCTTTGCTCTCTCTTTTTTTATCCCTTCGCTTATATCTTGACTGATAAGCGTTGCTGTTTGCTTTTCTCTCTGTTCTTCTTCCATAATCACATTATAAATTATTTACAATTTTTTTGCAATATAATTAAATTTTTTCTGCAACTCTAAGTTTTGCGCATGCACTTCTGGAATTTTCTTTTATTTCAAATTCTCCAGCAACAATTGGCTTTTTTGTTATAAGCTTAACATCGGCTGTGTGTCCACAAACACATTTTGGGAAATTTGAAGGACAAACGCAAGTTTTTGCAAGCTCCTTGAACACATCTTTTGCAATTCTATCTTCAAGTGAATGGAAAGTGATAACGCAAATTCTGCCACCAAAATTTAAACTTTTGGCTAAAAACTCTATTGTGTTTGAAAGTGGTTCAAGTTCGTTGTTAACAACAATTCTAAGAGCTTGAAAAACTTTTTTAGATGCTCCACCCCGAGAGTAAACAATTTTTGCTGGCATGCTTTTTTCAATTATGCTTGCAAGCTGAGTTGTTGTTTCAATTTGTTTTTGTTCTCTCTCTTTAATAATATTTCTTGCAATTGACCTAGAAAATTCTTCTTCGCCATATTTAAAAAAAATATCAGCAAGTTCCTTTTCTGTGTATGTATTAACAATATCACTTGCAGTTAGCAAAGAAGATGTGTCCATTCTCATATCAAGCTTTGCCTCTTGTCTAAAAGAAAAGCCTCGCTCTGCTGTGTCTATTTGATGAGAACTAACTCCAAGGTCAATCAAAATTCCATCAAACTTTTCAAGTTTAAGTTCTTTTAAAACTTGCTCACAATCGTTATAATTTGTTTTACAGATAATTGCAGTTGGCTTGTTTGAGCTTTTTAAAGCAAAGGTTTTAAAGTCTTCAACAGTTTTTAAAACATGAACATTACAAAAAACTGATAAACGAGAAGAAGATGCACAAATGGCGTCTTCATCTCTGTCAAAACAAACTAAAATTCCGTTTTTGTTTAATTTTTTTGCAATCTCAGTGCTGTGTCCAGCACCACCAACTGTGCAATCTAAATATTTCCCATCTGGTTTTATATTTAAATTTTCAATAACTTCATTAAGCAAAACGGGAATATGTTTAAATTCCATTTATTCTCCAATTCCAAAAATCGATTTCAAGTTCGCTTTTACATCTTCAGAAACTGTTAGGTTATCAATCTTGTTTTCAATCTCCGCATCTCCTGTTGCCATCTGAACATCAT
>CAMEKL010000042.1 GCA_945921365.1 uncultured Bacillota bacterium | reverse complement strand
CAATAAAATTTATGTGGGAGATTTATTATGTTAGTTCCTATGGTTGTTGACCAAACAGCAAATGGTGAAAGGTCTTACGACATCTATTCAAGGCTTCTTGAAGATAGAATTATATTTTTAAGTGGAGAGATAAATGACCAGGTTGCAAACATTGTTGTTGCACAGCTTATTTATCTTGAAGGGAAAAATCCAGATAAGGATATTTTTCTTTATATCAACAGCCCAGGCGGAAGTGTTTCTGCCGGCCTTGCAATTTACTACACAATGATCTACATCAAATGTGATGTTTCAACAATATGTGTTGGGCTTGCTGCATCAATGGGCGCATTTCTTCTTGGAAGTGGGGCAAAGGGCAAACGTTTTGCTCTTCCAAATTCTGAAATTATGATTCATCAACCACTTGGTGGCGCTCAAGGTCAAGCGAGTGATATTCAAATTCAAGCACAGCAAATTCAAAAGATTAAAGCAAAAATCAACAGAATTATCTCTGAGCAAACAGGCAAACCACTTGCTCAAGTTGAAAAGGATACAGATAGAGATTACTATATGACGGCTGATGAAGCGCTTGAATATGGAATTATTGATAAAATTTTCGTTAAACGTGGCGTTGAAAAGAAAAGCAAATAGTTTAAAAAAGAATTTTTAACCTATAATAAAGAAAGGGGAAAGATGGAAAAAGAAATATTAACTTGTTCTTTTTGTGGAAAAACGCAGGACGCTGTTAAAAAACTTATCGCCAATCCAGATGGCGATAGTTTTATTTGCAACGAATGTGTTGATATTTGTAAAGACATTTTAAAAGAAGAAAAATTTTCTTCTAAAGGACATCAAATTGAACTTCTCACACCAGAGGAAATAAAAGCAAAGCTTGATGAATATATTGTTGGGCAAGATGAGGCAAAAAAAGTTCTTGCCGTTGCAGTCTACAACCACTATAAAAGAATAAACTACAATCTTTTAACTAAGAAGAACAAAAAAGATAAGGAAGACGACATTGAACTTGAAAAGTCCAACATTTTAATGGTTGGGCCAACAGGATGTGGAAAAACTCTTCTTGCAAAAACGCTTGCAAGAATTCTGAATGTGCCTTTTGCTTCAGCAGATGCCACAACACTCACGGAAGCTGGCTATGTTGGAGATGATGTTGAAAACATTCTTTTAAAACTCATTCAAAATGCAAACTATGACATTTCGCTTGCCGAACGTGGAATAATCTATGTTGATGAAATAGATAAGCTTGCAAAGAAAACTCAAAATGTGTCAATCACACGTGATGTTTCTGGTGAGGGGGTTCAACAGGCGCTTTTAAAGATTGTTGAATCAACAGTTGCATCTGTGCCACCACAAGGTGGAAGAAAACACCCACAACAAGAGATGCTTCAAATAGACACCACAAACATTTTATTTATCTGTGGAGGAGCATTTGTTGGGCTTGAAAATATAATTGAACAGAGATTAAATGACTCCACACTTGGTTTTAATGCAGATGTCAAAACAAAGGTTGATAAAGAAAGCGAAAACTTAATCTCTAAAACTCAACCACAAGATTTAATCAAGTTTGGTCTTATTCCAGAGTTTATTGGAAGAATGCCAGTGTTTGTTTCTCTTAAAGATTTAAACGAAGATGCATTTGTTAAAATCTTAACACAGCCAAAAAATGCGCTTGTTAAACAATACACAAAACTTTTCAAAATGGATAACATTGAATTGGAATTTACTGATGATGCCATAAAGGAGGTTGCGCACAAGGCAAGTTTGTTAAAAACAGGTGCAAGAGGTCTTAGGTCAATCTTGGAAGAAATTATGCAAGAAACAATGTTCAAAGTTCCAAGTTTAAGTGATGTTGAAAAAGTGATAATTTCAAAAGAAACAATAACAGTAGGCGAATCGCCAAGGCTGATATATAAAGAAAAAAAGGAAGAAACGGCATAATTTTTATTTAAAAATTTTAAAATATTAAAAAAATAAGCGGATATTAGTTTAAGCTATTTGAAACTTGCAGTGTTTTTAATAAAAAAAGAGCATATAAAAAATTTGCTCTTTTTTTATTACTTAATTTCTGTTTTCCATAATCCATGTAAATTACAATATGCATATATGGTTGCATTTCTTAAAAGTGGAATGCGAATAACTGGGTCTTGTTCTGGAAATAATTCAACTTCGTAGCATCTTTCATTGTTTTTTACAATGATCCATTGTATATAGTGCTCTTTTGTCATTGGGTGAAAAATTGAGCCAACCTTTATCAACAATTCATCTTCAACAATTTCAACAACAGGCGTATGTTTTTCTACACTAGCATCCACACTATTCGCGACTAATTCTTTCATTTCTTCACCACAGCAAATAGTTTTAGTATTGTTTGAGTTCAATTCTCTAATTAGTTTACCACAGTGTTTACAAACACAAAATTTTATTTCTTTCATATATTTCACCTCTAAGATATAATATCATAGTTTTTGAGTTTTAAATAATGTTTTGATAGTTATTTTGAGAAGTTTTTGGAAACATAAATTAAATGTGTTAAAAATTAAAGCTTTGTGATATTTTCTCTTTTCACAAATCTTAAAATTCTTAAATCTTACTCTGCTTTTTTTATTTTAACTCTATTTCTTCATCTAAAATCACAAAATTTCCGAAGGAAATAAATAAAGTTTTTATATTTAAAAAAAAGAAAAAAATGTCTAATTTTGTTTGACTTAATCTTATTAAGTCGATATAATAAAACTAACTTAATTTGGGATACTATCTACATAAATATTTAATTTAGGGGGAAATATGAGAAAAGAAACAAAAAGATCATCAGCAAAAATTGCAATAATTTTCTTGGCGATGATTCTTGTTTTCGCGCTCACACTTGGCGTTGTAGGGGCATGGTATAGAGCGAGAAGAACTGCGGAAGGAACAATTAAGTTCGATTCTGGAATTGTTTTGCAATATTCCGGATTTTATGATTGGAACGGGGGATCCGATCCGCAAGTTTGGGACAAAGAGGCTTATCTTGAATTGTTTAACCAAACAAGCTTGCTTCCAGGAAGTGAAGTAAACATACTTCCAGCTTCCATAAATCAGGATCCTAATTCAAACACTTCGTTCTTCACAAGAGTTAGAATGGATTATGAATTCTATGAAACAATTGAAGGAACAACTCCAATTTCATCTGCAACACTTTCTGCTGCAGACTTTTCAGCTGGAGATCTTTTAACAACAACTGGGGTTTTTGAAACTGATTGGAGGCACAGTAGTGATGGTTGGTATTATTATTCAACAGATGGAACAACATTAGATTCGCTTCCAACAACATCAACTCCACTCTTTAAAACTGGCGCTAAATACATAATTGAGGGCGATAGTTTCGGTTCAAGTGAACCAGGTTCATATCAACTTGGTGGAGCATACAAAGTTTCAGAAGAACTTTCAATTGCAAAGTTTAAACTCATTTTAATTGTTGACACTCTTCAAGCTGATGCAGACCCTGATGCTAATGGCTGGGTAATCACAAATTCAGACATTATTTTAGATTTGTCAACTCCATTAAATATCACAGAAAGTGATTTAACAACACCTGTTGCCACATTAGATGGACGTGATGGTAGCACATTCGCATACTTAGACAACGAAGGAAGAGGATTTACATTTGTTTACAACACAAGTAATCCAACATTAACATCATCAAGTGGAAATGTGGTAGGCTCAGTTATGGCCGATGCAGGTTTAGGCTATGCAACAATTAAATCATTTGTTGGCAGTCCAACAGCGATTAAGATTGATGACAAAATCATTGTAAATGGCGAAGGGGACTACATCAACGTTGTTGCAACAGGCTTTGAAAGCGAATACACTGCAAGTTCAGTAAAAACAATTGTTTCAGATGCTGGAACACTAAACACAGATTTTCTTTCAATTTTCCCAAATGCTGAAAAGATCTACATCAAAACAAATGCATCAACAACTGGAACAGATTTCACAGGTATCTCCTCAACTGCAGGTGTAAGCATCTATGGAATTAACGCTACAACATACACCCGTTATGATCTCACTGGTTCATCAACTCAAGAACCTGAAACACCAATTGGACCTGTAACGGTTTCATACTACGATGCACCACTTTCAGATTTCGATTGGGAAGTTGTTGGTAGTGAAGGAAATAAATATATAACATTGCATAAAAAAGTAAGTGGGGACTACACATCATATGTAATTGATGGAAGTTACTATGTTAAAGAAGGTGAAAACGGTTACGAAGTTGCAGAGTCAACAGATGAAGGAGCAGTTCAATTACCTGTAAAACAGATAATTGTTCCAAATGAGCAAACATTTGATGATAAAGCAACAACAATTGTATTGTCTGAAAACATAACATTATTAGATGGAGCTTTTGGCAAAAACACAGAAGAAATTTTAATTAAAAGATATGATTCTGAAACAGGGGAATATGTCTATGAGCCATTTTTAACATCAAATTCACCTTATGTTGTATACATAAGTGAACGCAATGTTATTGCAAAAGAATATGTTGGCGATAAACTTGGTAAATACTATACAGTTAAAGATATCATTCCAACAAGCAAGGACGATTCAATTGAATTTGTTTGCTGGAGAATTGGTGGAGTTGGCTCAGATTATAGAGCTGGAGATCAATTACTGCTTCCTAAAGAAGCTGGCACAACATTAGAAGCCTATTGGCAGACAAAAAAAGAACCATCTCCTGAGCCTAATAAAGTTGCTTTAAACTTTATTGGTGGAAGCCCTAATTATGTTGAAATAGATGCAGGTAGTAACTATAAAGTTACAAGAATGGGCGTTCAAGATACAAAAACAAAAACATTGAAAGGTTGGACTGATGGAACAACTATATATGAGGTTGATGAATCAATTGAAAATGTAACAGAAAACAAAACATTAAACGCTGTTATGCAACCAAGAGCTGCATCTCCAGTTTCTGGAAATATTATAATT
>CAMEKL010000041.1 GCA_945921365.1 uncultured Bacillota bacterium | reverse complement strand
GTTGGTGGGTCTGACCAATGGGGAAACATTATTGCCGGTGTTGAACTTGGAAGAAAATTAAACTTTCAAGAAAACAAAAACGAAACATTTGAAGCACTTGTAACACCTCTTCTTGTTAACAGCGAAGGCAAAAAAATGGGCAAAACATCGAAAGGTGCTCTTTGGGTCGTTAAAGAAAAAACCTCTGTTTACGATTTCTATCAATATTTCGTCAATCAAAAAGATGAAGATGTTGAAAAACTGCTCTTATATTTTTCTGAAATAAGCCCAGAAGAAATTAAACAAATGATTAGTTCTGACATAATTACTGCGAAAAGACGCATGGCATTTGAAGTTACAAAGCTTATTCACGGAGAAGAAGAAGCGATTAAAGCACAAGAAGCATCAGAGGCACTTTTTGCTGGTGGAAAAAATTATGACAATGTTCCAACAGTTGAAATTACTAAAGACGAACTTGCTAACATTGGAATTATTAACCTGCTTTTAAAATCTAAACTTGCAACCTCAAGTTCTGACGCAAGGCGTGTTATCGAGCAAGGCGGTGCAATTCTTAATGATGAGAAAATCTCAGACATTCACTATGCACTAAGTGAAAAAGATTTTGAAGATGGCTTTGCAATTTTAAAGCGTGGGAAAAAATCAACAATCAAAGTAAATTTAAAATGAAAGATAAAATAAACTTACTTTTAACAATTTCTTATTGCGGGTCAAATTATTCTGGCTGGCAAGTTCAACCAAACAAAAAAACAATTGAAGGAGAACTTGAAGGAGTTCTCTCTAAACTTTTTAATGAAAGAATCATAATTGTTGGAAGTGGCAGGACAGATGCTGGCGTGCACGCTCTTAATGCAAAGGCAAATGTCATTTTGCCAAAAGAATTTACACTTAAAAATTTTTATGATGAAAAAGATAAATTTAAGAAACTTATAACAATTTTAAACAATTTTCTTCCAGATGATATTAAAATAAAAAAAATAAAGAAAGTTTCACTTTTGTTTAATGCAAGAAAGTGTGCAAAAAGAAAAACATATGTCTATAAAGTAAAGCTTTTTGAAAAATCCCCCTTTGAAGCAAATAGATTTTATTTTCTAAATAAAAACTTAAATGTTTCACATATGCAAACATGTGCAAACATTCTTTTGGGCGAGCATGACTTTTCTTCTTTTTGTGCTTCAAAAACAAGTGTTACAAGCTTTATTAGAACGATTTATTCAATTAAAATTAAAAAAACAAAAAATATTGTCTCCTTTGAAATCTGCGGAAACGGATTTTTATATAACATGGTTAGAATCATTGTTGGAACTCTGATTGAATGTTCTTTAAAGAATCTAAATGAAAATGAAATGAAAAAAATTTTAATCGGTAAAAATAGAAACTTGGCAGGAAAAACTGCACCAGCATGTGGATTGTATTTAAAAAATGTTGTTTATTAAACATTGCATTTTTGAAAAATTTGTGTTATTATAATAAAGTATGCAAATTGAAGAAGAAGTTGAAGTTAAAAAACATACATGGACTAATCCTTTCAATAAGGAAATTTTTTCTGATGAAACTGAAATTGCATACAATAAATGCATTTTAGAAGAAGAAATTTGTTCTAGCCTTCTTCTAGGAAGTTTCAATGATGATGGAAATTATTCTATTAGCAAAGACATTTTAATTGAACTTGTTGACGTTAATAAATATATAGAAGAGGCCGTTGAAGGAATTTATCACTTAACAGCAAAAATTAAAAGCGACCAATCATTTTCTCTTAGATTTACTTTAAGTTTTCAAGTTGATGCAGAAAATAAGAAAAAAACAGCACTCTTGAAACTTATTGAAAATTTTAAAAACATAGACGAAAATTTAACTCTTCCAATCACAACAACAGTTGCAAGATATAGAGATGATGATGACATATATTTTCTTCAAAAAGTTGCAAAAGTTTTCCATATTTATGATAAGCGTGATGGAGATGGCAGAGAAGAAAAGAATGATGAAATCATTTTAAAAATCAAAGAGCTAATTGCAAAATATAAATCATATAAAAGCAGTTTTTCAGAAACTAATGAACATCTTTCCAGTTTTTATATAGATAATATTTTGGCAAGCTTAAAATCACACCCTTGCAAGTTTTCTGAATTTATATTAAGAAAATATCTAACCATTTTTGAAGCAAACAAAAATTTATTTGGAAAACCAAATTTTTATAGAAAAATAAGATTTGAACTTGATAAACTTATTTCTGAAAACATTAAGCTTTGCGATAACGAAATTCTTGTAAAATCTCTTCAACAACATAAAGCGGAATTTCTTTCAGCAAAGAAAGGATTTGACGAAGCTCTTTTAAAATCGCAAGATAAGAAACAAGAAAAGAAGGTTGAAATTAAAAAGCCAGCAGCAAAATCACAATCACCTTCAAAAGGCGGCGGAAAATCTAAGGCAAAAGCAAAAGCAAAAGCAAAAAGCGCAGCTCAACAAACAAAAAAAGCCGATCAGTTTTTTGACTATTCTAAAATGGAAGAACGAACGCTGCATTTTGAAACAAAGCCTATTCAAATTGAGAGAAAAAGCATAAGTACAAAAACTCAGCAAAAACAAGAAATTAAACATGAAGTGCAAAATATCAGCTTGCTTAAAGCACTTCAAAATAACACAATGGTTGAAATTCAAATGCTTTCCGAATCTAAAAAACTGAAAGCCAACAAGAAAGTTTTAAACATTGAAAGAAATGAAAGAACTTTTTAAAAAAACACATTGAAATTCAATGTGTTTTTTTATTAACTGAATGATCTGTTATAACTTTGTTCATATTTTTTTACTTTTTTCAGTGAATCTTCAACAATGTTTTTAACATCATTAAATTTAACTTCGCTGTTGTTCTTATATTTTTGAGCATAAACATCAAAGTTTACCTTGCAATATCCTTGAATTGCATAAGCACAAAGATCTGAAAAATTTTGAATAACTTTTGTTATCTCATCAATATCGATATTATCAACATCAAAACCCTTTTCTTTAATTGATGAAAAAACTATATTGACGTTTTTTATAAACATGGAATTATCTTTCTCTGGAATCTCAGGAAATTTTTCTCTATCAAATGGAATTTCAACAAATTTTTCACTATCTTTCATTGCAGTCTCCTTTTTTTGCCAGTATTATATTATACAATTATTTATTTGTCAATAGGTAACATAAAAATTTTTTTATACCACTTGATTTTTTATTTAATTTGTTATATTATCATTAAAGAAAGGAGAAAAACATGTTGCAGCTTGCAAGCTTTTTAAATGATTGGTGGTTTAGTATTTCAAAATTCTTCCATGAAATGAACCAAGTTGTCAGATTTTTGCTTGTTGGAATACTAATCATTTGTGGTTTTATGGCACTGATTAAAACAATAAACAAAAAAGATAAATTTCGTGTTGGCTTTATAATTCTTTCAATAATTCTAGTTGGGCTTGGAATTTTAATAGCAACCATTTAAAATTTGTTTGACTTTTTATTATTTTATGATATATTAGAAAAGTTTTAAGGAGATATTATATGTTTAATTTATTACTTGATGCTGCTACAGCAGATTGGATTGTTAAATCTTTCCCAATAATAAGATATGTTTTGGTTTTTTTAATTGCGGCAAGTGCTATTGCTCTCATCGTTGTAACTCTTCTTCAAGAGCATGACGATAACGGCAGTGCAAATGCAATAACAGGAGCAACAGAAAGTTATTATTCTCAAAATAAAGGAAAAACCACACAAGGGCTTCTTAGAAAACTCACAATTGCTTTTGCAATCACAATTGCAGTTTCAATTATTCTTTTCTTTGTAACGCTTCTTGTTTATGCTGGAAACTAAAACTTATTTGTGTAAACTTTTAGATTTAACTTAACTTTTTTTAAATAATTCCTTGTTTCAGAATAAGGAATTTTTTTTAATGTTTTTCCATCGCTGGAATACTCACTGTTATCAAGCCATTTTGAAACAACCCCTTCCCCTGCATTATATGCACATATACACACATCTAAATTATTAAACTTTTTTAATAGATATGAAAGATAAAAACTACCAAGCGTTATGTTTGTTTTTTCATCATAAAGATACTTATTGTTTGAGGAAACATATTTGATTGATTTTGCATTTCCATCGTCGTTTAATATATAACCTTTTTCTCTAACAAGTTTATCAATAAGCCAATCTGCCGTGCTTGGCATAATTTGCATAAGCCCAACTGCACCTTTATTTGAAAGTGCATTTTTGTTAAAATGACTTTCGGCGTTTATAACACTTGCAATTAGGTTTTTATCAACATTAAATTCATCGCTGGCATTTGTTATTTCTTCTTCAAACTTGATTGGAAATGATAGTCTTTCATATAAAAAAAAACATAAAAAACAAATTACAAACAAAAGCATAACAAAAAATATAAGCCAAAAAACTTTAATTTTCATAGTTTTATTTTATGAAATAAAAAAATATAAATTCATGAAAAAATTTAATAAAATCTGTTGACAAAGGCGTTTTCTTGTGTTATTATAGGCATAGTTTTTGGGAGTTTAGCTCAGTTGGTTAGAGCACCTGCCTTACAAGCAGGGGGTCATAGGTTCGAGTCCTATATCGCCCACCATTTATTTTTTGCCGAAATAGCTCAATTGGTAGAGCAACTGACTTGTAATCAGTAGGTTACGGGTTCAATTCCTGTTTTCGGCACCATCTTTTTTTTGGAGGGATAGCGAAGTGGTCAAACGCGGCAGACTGTAAATCTGTTCCTTCGGGTTCCATGGTTCAAATCCATGTCCCTCCACCACTCGATTATTGCCTCGTAGCCAAGCGGTAAGGCACCACACTTTGACTGTGGCATTCGTAAGTTCGAATCTTGCCGAGGCAACCAATCTATTTTGCTCCGTTAGCTCAGTCGGTAGAGCATTTGACTTTTAATCAAAGGGTCTGGAGTTCGAATCTCCAACGGGGCACCATTAAAAAAAACACTAACTAATTATAGTTAGTTTTTTATTTTACCTCTTTTACTAAAATAAGAATA
>CAMEKL010000040.1 GCA_945921365.1 uncultured Bacillota bacterium | reverse complement strand
CTGACCTTGCAAGAACATTTAAAAATCTTGAAACAATTAAAAGCGCAAGCAAAGAAGATTTTGTTAATATCAAAGATATAGGTGATGTTATTGGAGAAAATATATTTCAATATTTTCAAGATGAAGATTTTATGGAGAACTTAAACAAACTTCTTGCTTCAGGAATTAAAATTGAAAGCGTTAAACAAGCTGAAGCTTCATATTTTACAGGGAAAACTGTTGTTTTAACCGGCAGTCTAACAATGTTCACAAGACATGAAGCTAGTGAAATATTAGAAAATCTTGGTGCAAATGTAAGTTCTTCTGTTTCAAGCAAAACTGACCTTGTTGTGGCGGGGGAAAATGCAGGAAGCAAACTTGAAAAAGCAAAAGAACTTAACGTTAAAATTATAAATGAAGAGGAATTTGAAAAGTTAATCAAAAATGTTTGACTTATATTTCATTTTTTCCTATACTCTATTGGAAATTTATTAAAAGGTATACAATTATGAAAAAGAAAGCAATTATAAAAATTTCAATTATAAGTGTTGTTGCGTTTCTTGCAATTCTCTTTTCTTTCTTGTCTTTTAATGTCGCAGGAAGAAACTATGAGTTTGTTGGATTTGCAAGAGCATTAAACGAAAGCCTTGATTTTAATGGTGGCTATTA
Source organism: uncultured Bacillota bacterium (assembly GCA_945921365.1). Lineage (GTDB taxonomy): Bacteria > Bacillota > Clostridia > Christensenellales > UBA1242 > UMGS687. Next base: position 4,451 of record CAMEKL010000040.1, on the reverse strand, counting down.
TGCAGACTATAATACAACTGGCTTTGAAGATGAAGAAAAATATGATAAAACTGTTCTTGAAATTGAAAGTATTTTAAACTCATATAATGTTAGAGACGCAAAAGTCTTTAAATCTAGTGATGGTAAAATTAGAGTTGAAGCACCAAAAAGTGATTCAATTGAGTCAATTTTAACTTCAATAGGTGCTGGAGAACTTAAAATTAGAACAAGTTCAGATGCCAGTTCAGACGTTATTATTTCTGGAAGAAATGTAAAAAGTGTTTATGCAACTCAATATCAAACATCAGCTTATGATTATCAGTGGGGTGCATATGTTTTGTTTGATGATGAAGGCAAAAATGCTCTTGAAACTGCAACAAAGAGTGCAACATCTTCAAACAGTGTAACTATTTATTTCTTTAGAGGCGATGATGATTCTTCATTCTTCCAGCTTCAAATTTCAGAAAATGTTACAGCAGGCTATATGTTTATCTCTTCAACAAGCATGACTGAAGCTTATGCAAATTCACTTGCAATTCAATTGCGTTCTGGAAGTTTACCACTTGTTGTTAACACATTTGGTGAAGTGTCAACATTTAAAACTCAAAATCATATCATGCTTGGAGCTGCCATTGCAAGTGGTGTTCTTCTTCTTGCTCTTGTTATTCTTCTTGTTGTCAGATATAGAGAATTGGGACTTCTTGCACTTGTTTCACTGGTAATGTTTACTGGGCTTTCCTTATTCTTAATGCAAACTATTGATTATTTTGAGTTATCAATTGCAGGTCTTGCTGGCTTAGTTTTATCACTAATTTTATTCGCTTTTGCTCATATTTACATTTTTGAAAATATTAAAAAAGAATATGCAATTGGTAGAAAAATTTCAACATCTTTTAAAAATGGATTCAACAAAAGTAATTTAGTAATTGTTGATGTTTCTGTTGTTTTTGCTGTTTTAGGCTTGTTCACATTCCTTATTGGTGGTGGAGCGCTCAAAGCGTTTGGAATGTCACTTTTTGTTTGTTCAATTCTTTCATTGGTTATTTCACTTGTTATAACAAGAACACTTGCTTTTAGTTATCTTGCTTTTAATAAATCAAATAATAAAAGACTCAATTTAACAAGGGAGGAAGGGGTTGATGAAATTGGCTGATTTTTCACTTAATAAAAAAATTAAAAATTCTAATGTAAACTTTATTGCTCACGCTAAATATTTTCTTTTTGCACTGCTTGCAATTTTGATTTCTGCAGTTTTTGTTGTTTCATTTGTTGGTTTTAAGGCAGATTATGACTACGCTGGCGGAACCACACTCACAGTTGTTACAAGTGAAGACATTAACAATGAAGAAGTGTTTAACAATTTCAAAAGTAAAATTGACGCTTTGGCTAATAAGCATAACGTTGAAATTTCTTTATATGAGAAATCTGAAACTGCATTTGGAAATGCGATTGTTGCAAAAATTTTAAACAAAGATGCTTCAATAAATGACGAAATTGTTGCTGAATTAAACACAGATTTAGGATATAATTCAAATGATATTCTTGAAAAGAATTATGTAACAGCAAATATATTCGAAGAAACAGCATCTTATCAAACAAAAATGGCATCTATTGCACTTTCTGCAACTATTGTTCTTGCATTTGTTTACTTGTTGATTAGATATAATTTGACTTCTGCGCTTGTATACTTAATTTCAGCTCTTGGTGAAATCATTTCAACTATTGCTCTTACAATTATTTGCAGAGTTCCTGTTAGTTTTTCATTCTGCATTGCAATTATGGTTTCCTTTGCAATTTCAACAATCTTTAAGTTGATATTCTTTGCAGAATTTAAGTCAATTAACAAGATTGATGAATATAAAACACTTTCAAAGCATGACAAACTTATTTTGGTTGATAAAAAATCTTTTGCAATATTAGCTCTAACTTGCATAATTTCAATCATTGCTTGTGTTTTGATTGCTGGTCTTGGAAGTTTGCAAATGAGAGCATTTGCAATTCCAGCTCTTATGGGAGTTATAATTTCTGCACTTTCAACATTCTATGCAGTTCCATATTTGTTTGAAAAAATCAATCTCAAGAAAAAATAAAAATATTTAAAAAAATCCACGCATTTGTGGATTTTTTTATGCAAAATTTAAATTGCATTAACAGCATAGAGCATAATGTCGTTTGTTTGTTGATTTTTAAGACTATAGATTATTATCTTTCCATTTCTTTTGCACGAGATAATTCCTTGAGTTTTTAAAAATTTAAGTTGATGTGAAATTGTTGTTTGGTTTATTTTTAATAGATTCGAAATATCATTGACGCACATTTCACTCATTGCAAGGCAGGAAATTATCTTAATTCTTGTTTCATCTGAAAAAATTTGAAAAAAATTTGCAAGTTTTTCAGTTTGATTTGGGTTTGGTAGATAATTTTGAATTTCAAATTTTGATTTTTCATTTAATATTAAAAATTTTCTTTCCATTTTTATCCTTTTAGTAACAAGCAAAATATTCTATTCATATAAATTTATAGCTTGATTACAAAGGCATTTTAATACATATTTTTATTTTGCTAATGACAAAATTTAAAGAAATAGGTCGAAATATGAAAATATAAATGGAGGTAGAAAATGACAGATACATCTCAACAAATTTTACTAATTCTTTTAATTGGAGTTCTTGCCGCCGCAACAGACACAGACCTTGCAACAAACACAAATATTCTTCTTTTACTTCTATTATTTTTAACAGGTCAAAATTCATGTGGATGCAACACATGTAATTCATGCGGTGGGGCGTTTAGAACTTCATTTTTCCCTTTCTAACAGTCCTTAAGTGTTTTTCCGTTTGATATTTCAACAGGAAGATTAACACTTAAATTAACAACATTTGTCATTTCTGTGTTTAAGATTTCTTTAACCTTATTAACTTCATCTCTTGGGCAATCAACAACAAGTTCATCGTGAATTTGAAGAACTAATTTTGCTTTAAGATTGTTTTCTTTAAACTTCTTAAACACTCTAACCATTGCTATTTTGATGATATCTGCTCCAGTTCCTTGAAGTGGAGTGTTTATTGCAACACGCTCTCCAAATTTAACAATGTTTTTGTTTGGAGAATTAAGCTCTGGAATTTTTCTAATTCTTCCAAAAAGTGTTTTAACATATCCTTTTTCTTTTGCAATAGCAATGCAATCGTTCATATAGTTTTTAACATTTGGGAAAGAGAGGAAATATCTTTCAATATAATTTTTTGCCTTCATAACACTTATATTTAAGTTTTGTGAAAGCCCATATTCGCTTATGCCATAAATAATTCCAAAATTAACGCTTTTTGCCATTCTTCTTTCATTAGGAGTTATTTCATTTAGTGGTTTATTAAAGATAAGTGACGCTGTGCTTGCATGAATGTCTTTACCTTGTTTATAAGCATCAATCATATTTGAATCTTGACTGTAATGAGCCATAAGGCGAAGCTCAACTTGATTGTAGTCAGCTGAAACTATATTTCCGTCATTATATCGTGAAACAAAGAGTTCTCTCAAATTTTTTCCTTCTTCATCTCTAATTGGAAGATTTTGTAAATTTGGTTCGCTGGAAGAAATTCTTCCAGTTGAGGTGAGTGTTTGAGAATATGTTGTGTGAATAAAGCCACCATCTTTTTCCGCTAAAAGAGAAAAAGGTTCAACATATGTTGTTAAGAGTTTTTGAACTTTCCTATATCTCAAAATTTCCGAAACAATTTCATGTTGCTCTTCAATTTGAGTTAAAATTTCAACGCTTGTTGATCTTTTTGCATTGTTATTGCTAACTAATTTTAGTTTGTCAAATAAGATGCAAGAAAGAGCTTTAGGGGAGTTTATTTTAAACGTTTCTCCAGCAAGTTCGTAAATTTTGTTTGTTAATATTTCAAGTTCATTTGAAAGGCGTTCTTTAACATTTTTAAGAGCATTTTTATCAATAAATAGTCCATCTTTTTCCATATTATATAAAACATCAACAAGAGGAATATCAATATTATTGAAAACATTTAAAACTCCTAAATTTTTCATTTCCTCATTAAGTGTTTTATAACTTTCAAAATATAATGTTGTAGATTTATAAACATTTTCTGATAATCCATTATTTAACAGATAATTTGCAATTTGAATATCAAAAACTTCTCCATCAATTTCAACATTAAATTTATAAAGCAAATGCTTATGTTTTTTTAAATCATAACAAATTTTTAAAATATTTTTATTTTTAAATATTTCTTTCAAAGAGAATAAGGCGCTTTCAACGTTTATTGAGTTATTAAAAAGAGAAATTTCGCTTGAAATTTGATATTCAATGTTTTGTGTTGCAGAAAATTTAAGGTTTCCTTTCTCATCAAGATTAAATGCAAATTTTTTTTCTTCTTTAATATATTTTTTTATTTTTTCAAGTTCATCAGCATTTTTAACTTTAACTATTTCAAAATTTTGAGTTTCACTTTCTTGAA
>CAMEKL010000039.1 GCA_945921365.1 uncultured Bacillota bacterium | reverse complement strand
AAACTAAAAAATTTAAATGGATTTTTAGTTGGGGCAAATTGTTTAGATGTTGATGAATTTTCAAAAATAATAAATGATTAAGGGCTTAAATGCTCTTTTTTTATATATACCATTTGTCTGTTGATGCTTTTACTTCGCTATTTTTAGATTTTATAAATTGAATTATTTTTGATGGCTCACTTTCAATTTCATGACCTGTTGCGTGATTTTTAATTTTCGTTTTAAGATAAAAACTTGCTTTGTTCTCTTTTCCAAAATTTGTAACATAAGTTAACTTTCCATTCACGCCAGCCAAGGATTTTAATAGCACATCTTTATTGTTTTCCACTTTATATAAATCATAAGTTAAATAGTTTTGTGCATCAAATTCAAGTTTTATATTGTTATTTTCAACTTTCCCAGAAAGGTTTGCTGGCGAAACAGCAAGAAAATTTGTTGAACTGTCTTTTGGAAGATTGAATTTTGAAAATATTTCTTTAACTTTATAGCGCTCTGGAATAAAATCGTTAGCTTTAACAACAATGTTGTTATTTTGAAGCTCAAGTGCGTCAATGTCAATTTCTGTGATTGAATTTGGAATTACAAAATCTTTTGGAGTGCTTTTGTATATTTTTTCAAAAATATTTTTAACAATTTTTGTTGGGGTTTTTCCGCCAGTTTCTTCTCCTATACTTTCACCTTTTAAACTTCCAATCCAAACTCCAACAGTGTCTTCACTTGAAAGAGAAATATTATATGCATCAGTGTTTCCATCTTCTTTTCCAACTGTTCCTGTTTTCGATGCAATTTGATATGGCAAAGAACTAAGTGTTTTTGCAGTTCCGCTTTTAACGCTCTCAAATAGCGTTGAAAGTGTTAAGTAATTTGAATCCTCACGAAGAATTTGTTCTGATGGGGAACTGTTTTCGAAAATAACTCTATTGTTTATATCCCTAATTTCTCTAACAAATTTTGCCTCTTTATAAATTCCGTTATTAGCAAAAGAAACATAAGCGTTTGTTAGTTTTTTTAAGTTTGTTCCATATGTCATTCCGCCAAGAGCCAGGGCATAGCCGTTGTCATTTTTATCAAATTCAATGTTATATCTTTCTGCATATTGTTTTGCTTTGTCAATTCCAATGTATGAAAGAGTTTTAACAGCGGGAATATTAACAGATTTTGCAACTGCATCTCTAACTGAAATGTAACCACAATATTTTTTGTTAAAATTTTTTGGCTTATAGCCAGCAATATCAATTTCATCATCTAAAATCATTGTTGATGGAGATATGATGTTTTCGTTCATTGCTGGACCATAAACGAGGATTGGTTTAATTGTTGAACCTGGTTGTCTTTTTGCATTTAAAATGTTGTATGCACTCTTTCCATAGTATGCCTCAACTCCCGAATTTTCATTGTTAATCAAAATTGCCGCAACATCTTTGTTTTTAATATTTTCATTTAAAATAGAATTTTTAAGCGCATTTTGTTTTTCTGAATTTTGATAAGTATAAATTTTATATCCACCAAGAGCAATCTGTTTTGTTGGAAGAGATAGAATTTTACACGCTTCGTCAATTGATGCTTGTGAATATGTGTTTTGACCATTATCAAAATTTTCATCAACTCTTATCTCTATTTTGCTTTCAACTGCTTTTTGAAATTCTTTTTCTGTTATATAACCATCTTTAAACATTTCCCTTAAAACTAAATTTCTTCGCTTTAAACAGCTTTCTTTCTTTGTTATAGGGCAATAGTTATTTGGAGAGCGAATAAGCCCAGCAAGCGTTGCGCTTTCTTCTAAATTTAAATCTGATGCAGGCTTACTGAAATAAAATCTTGAAGCATTTTCAATTCCATAAATATTGTTTCCATAGTATATAACATTCAAATAACTTTCAAAGATTTCATCTTTAGACATTTCTTTTTCCATTTGAATTGCAAGATATATTTCTTTTACTTTTCTTTTAAGTGTTTTTTCATTTGATAAATGGGTGTTCTTTATAAGTTGCTGTGAAATAGTTGATGCTCCTTCTTTCAGTTTACCACTTAAAATGTTTTTTATTGTTGCTTTTCCAATGCGTTTTATGTTTATTCCGTTGTGTGAATAAAAATTTTTATCTTCAATTGAAATAAATGCGTTTTTTGTTTGCTCATTCAATGAACTTAAACTTATATGCTGATTGTTATATTTATTTATATCATCAATAATTTTGTTGTTTTGGTCATAAACTTCAATTTGAAAGTTTGAGGTTGCAAGTTTGTTTTTATCAAATTTTTCCGTTTTTGAAATTGAGAAAAAATATGAAAAAACAATGGCAAAAAACATAAACATAATTGCTGAAAGACTAATAAAAACTATGGTTAGCACTTTTACTATTTTTTTCATATAAACTATTATTTGCCATTTAAAAATATTTATGAACAAACGAGAATGTTTGTTTAAGCATTTTTATTGACAATGTAATTTTAATTTTGTAAAATGAACAGCACGGAGAAAATATGATAAAACTTTTAAAAAATTTAAAGCCAATCGAATGGCTTATGATATTCGTTAGTTTTGCCCTTATTGTTGGACAAGTTTTTCTTGATTTAAAACTTCCAGATTACATGAAAGATATAACAGAGCAAATAACGGGTGGAGCAAACAGCATGGGAGAAATTTGGAAGAGTGGTGGCTTTATGCTTGCTTGCGCACTTGGAAGCGGTCTTCTAAGCGTTGCTGTTGGTTTTTTTGCTGCAAAAATTGCTGCTGGTCTTGGTCTTAAACTTCGCTTTAAAATATTTAGTAAAATTCAAGATTTTTCAAAAACTGAAATGAAAAAATTCTCAACTGCAAGTTTAATAACAAGAACAACAAACGATGTTAGTCAAGTTCAAATGATGCTTGCATTAAGTTTGCAAGTTATCGTTAAAGCTCCAACAACAGCAATTTGGGCAATTGTTAAGATAACAGGTAAAAGTTGGCAATGGAGTTTAGTTACTGCAATAAGCGTTGTTATCCTTTTAATTACAATTATTTTAATTATTGGTTTTTGTTTGCCAAAATTTAAAGTTATGCAAAAGCAAACAGACGAGATCAATCGTGTTTCAAGAGAAAATTTAACAGGACTTAGAGTTATTCGCGCATTTAATGCCGAAGAATATCATAAAGAAAAATTTGAAAAAGTTAATGATGATTTATATAAAACACATTTATTTATCTACAGAAGAATGATGTTTTTCAATCCTGTTATTTCACTTGTTATGAGTGGGCTTTCACTTGCAATCTATTGGGTTGGCGCATACATAATAAATTCTGCAAGCTTATTTGATAAGTTTAATTTGTTTTCAGATATGATAATTTTCAGTTCCTATGCAATGCAAATTATTCTATCGTTTATGCTTCTTGTTATGGTTTTCGTAATGCTTCCAAGAGCAATTGTTTCTGCAAGAAGAATAAATGAAGTTCTTTCATATGAATCAAGCATAAAAGATGGAGAAGGTGTGCTTCCAAAAGAAGAAGGAACTGTTGAATTTAAAAATGTTAGTTTTAAATATCCAGATGCACAAGAATATGTTTTGAAAAACATTAGTTTCACAGCAAAAAAAGGAGAAACGGTTGCTTTCATTGGCTCAACAGGAAGCGGGAAAAGCACACTTGTTGATTTGATCCCACGTTTTTATGATGCAACAAGTGGAACAGTATATGTTGATGGGTAAGATGTAAAAAGCTATGATATAAAAGCATTAAGAGATAAGATAGGGTATGTCCCACAAAAACCAATACTATTCAAGGGAACCGTAAGGTCAAATCTATTATGGGGAAATAAGGATGCTAGCGAAGACGATTTACAAAAAGCAATTGAAATGGCTCAAGTAAAAGAAATATTAGAAAAGAAAGAAAATGGTATTGATACAGAAGTAACAAGCGATGGAAAGAATTTTTCAGGAGGCCAGCGCCAAAGAATAACAATCGCAAGAGCTTTAGTTAAAAAGCCAGATATTTTAATCTTAGATGATTCAACATCAGCTTTAGATTATGCGACGGACGCAAAAATCCGAAAAGCCCTTTCAGAACATAATATGATGACAACTTTCATTATCTCACAAAGAACAACCTCAATTAAGCACGCTGATAAAATAATCGTATTAGAAAACGGGGAAATGGTTGGATTTGGAACCCATGATGAATTGATTAAATCATGCGAAACATATCAGGAAATCCATGCAACTTGTGTAAATATGGAGGGTGGCAATAATGAAAAATAAACCAACAACTTTAACAAAAATTGTCAAAGCATTAAAATCCTACCGATTTTTAATTGTTATATCACTATTAATTTCCATAGTAGTGGTATTATCTACTCTATCTATACCAATCCTTGTTGGTAATTCAATTGATGTAATTGTTGACAAAAATAAGGTAGATTTTGTAGAACTAAAGAAAAACTTTATCATTATCGCCGCATTAATTTCTATTACTTCAATTTCCCAGTGGATACTAAGTACAATCAATAACCAGATCACTTTTGGGATAAGTAGAAAATTACGCTGTGAGGCGATGCATAAAATTCAGCGATTACCATTATCATTTTTAGATAATCACCAAGCAGGCGAAATCGTATCGATTATTATTACTGATGTAGAAACCTTTTCAGATGGATTATTACTTGGCTTTTCCCAGTTATTTACTTCTTTATTAACAATTATTATGACACTGGCGATTATGGTTTATTATAATGTATGGATAGCTTTGGTAGTATTTATTTTAACTCCACTTTCAATATTTGTATCTAAATATATTGCTACTCATGTTTACAGTAAATTTAAAGAGCAGGCTTCTTTAAGAGCTACCCAAACAGCTTTTATTGAGAGCATGGTAAATAATCAAAAAGTTGTACATGCTTTTAACCACCAAGATGAAAACTTAAAAGAATTTAAAATAGATAATGATAAATTATCTGATGTCGCAATGAAAGCCAATTTCTATGCGGCATTAACCAATCCTTTAACCAGATTTGTAAATGCTTTAGTATATGCGGCGGTGACAATCATTGGAACCATTCTAATTATTAAAGGAAATGGCATTTTAAAAGTTGGAACATTGACTATTTTTTTAAGTTATGCGAGTCAATACGCAAAGCCATTTAATGAAATAAGTAGTGTAA
>CAMEKL010000038.1 GCA_945921365.1 uncultured Bacillota bacterium | reverse complement strand
AAATAACAATAGCCCAATTTAAAATCACACTAATACTAGACACACTTCAAGCAGAAGCTGAATTAGCACCATGTGGTTGGGAAATAACTGAGGTCAGTGAAGGTTCAAATCAAACACCTGCTTCACCAACAATTTTGAGAACTAGCACAGGCGATCCTGTTAAAAGTGGAACAGTTGAATCTGGAACATACCAACTTGTTGATGAAAACGGAAATGGATTTACTTTTGCTTTTGAAAGCTTCACAGATAGTTCAACATCAGTGACACTTGGATCAAAAGAAAATGAAATGAGTGTAAGCACTCTTTCAGTTTCAATGTTAGGTAGTGAGCTTTACCCAGGCGAAGCAACAGTTACTGGACTTGTTGGCAACCCAACAACGCTTGTTATTCCAAGCACAATAACAATTGGTTCAAAAACTCTTAATGTAGCAATTGTTGATTTTAGGGGTATTCAATCAACAACAATAGAAACTGTTTATTTTCCTGCAAGTGCTTATGAGATATATCTTCGCGAATGTGATGTTCAAAACTTGCAACATTTAATTATTGAAGATGGAAATGAAATGTATTCAACAACAGCTGATGGAAGAGGTTTAATCGATCATGATAAAGGAGCAACTCTCGTATATTTAAACCTTGGAACTTTAACATCATACGATTTAACGGAAAGCGGAATTACAAGATTTAGTGCAGGCATCTACAGTTCACACTTGCAAACTATAACACTTCCAAACACGTTAACTCATATTGCTGGATTTAAAAATTGTTCAGCTTTAACTTCATTAACCATTCCAAAAATGGGTGCAAGTTTGTATCTTATTGGTGCTTCTTATGGTAATAGCGATGACATGTTCTATGGGGTTTCAGATTCATTCAAACTTTATCTTGAAGATTATGATTCTATAGATACTCCATTAGGTTTATTTAACTCTTATTGTGCTGTTAAAACAATTTATCTTAAGAGCGCAAACACAGTTGTAATTGAAGGATACACTCAAGTTAAAACAGATGAAGAAGGCTATGCAAAATTCACAAAAAATGCGTAATTTGATTTTTATTCATTTAAAATAAAAAAAACAAGCACTTAAAATAGTGCTTGTTTTTTGTTAAAACAATTTTTCAAGGATTGCATTTTTAAGTTTTTCTATGTTTTCATTTTGCTTTGCAGAGATGAAAATTGCATCTTGTTCAATAGAGTCACTGTTTCGTAGACGAATTTTTTCTTCTGTTGTCAGAACGTCAATTTTGTTATAGATTGTTATTCTTGGAATATTGTTTGCGCCAAGTTTTTCAAGCTCTTCAAGCACAACTTGCTTATGAATATCTCTATGCTTGTCGGTTAAATCAATCACGTGAATGATAAGGTCAGAGAAACAAACTTCTTCAAGAGTGGCAGAAAATGCTTCAACAAAGCTGTGTGGAAGTTTGTTTATGAACCCAACGGTGTCGGTCAGCACAATTTGGCAGTTTGGTGCAAGCCATAAATTTCTTGAAGTGGTGTCCAGCGTTGCAAAAAGTTTATCGTCTGCATAGATATTCGCTTTTGTGATGATGTTCATAAGAGTTGATTTGCCAGCGTTTGTGTAGCCAACAATTGAAACTTTTTTGACGTTTCCAGAATTTCTGTTTTTGCGCCTTAAATCACGATCTTGTTTGATTTTTGCAATTTCTTTTTCAAGACGTTTAATTTGGTCGTGAATTTTTCTTCTGTCTAATTCAAGTTTTGTTTCGCCAGGGCCACGCATTCCAACGCCACCAGAGCCAAACCTTCCGCTTGTTCCAGCAATTCCAGAAAGGCGTGGAAGATAATATTTAAGCATTGCAAGTTCAACCTGAAGTTTTCCTTCGTTGGTGGTGGCGTGCTTTGCAAAGATGTCTAAAATTAAAGTTGTTCTGTCAATAACCTTAACGCCAAAAATCTCGCTTAGGTTATTAACTTGCGAGCCAGAAAGTTCGTTGTCGCAAATTGCAAGGTTTGCACCGCTGGAAGCAATTAAATCCCTGATTTCTTCTGCTTTGCCTGTGCCAATATATGTTGCGGGGGTGATTTCTTTTGCCTTTTGAAAAACTTTGCCAAGGACCTCAACATCTGCTGTTTCTGCAAGGCGTTCAAGTTCTTTAAGTGAAAAAACACCATCATCTTGATCACGCAAGCTCATTCCAAACAAAATTGCTTTTTCTTTTATTTTTTCTGTTTTTTCCATAAACACATTATAGCACTTTGGCTAATAATTTCAATAAAATTTAAAATGTTGTTTGAATATAATTTGTTAATTTAATATATTTTTGTTATATTAAAGACATAATAAAGGAAGAAATATGAAAAAATTTGTTGTTTTATTGTGCATAATTTCAGTTTTTTGTTTTTCCTTTGCGCTTGTTTGCAGTTGCAATGTTGTTTTTGCAGAGGGAGAGGAAGAAATAGTTCAAGAAACAGAAGTTGTTAGCATTTCATCAACAGACGAGTTTAACACATTTGCTCAAAATGTTAACAATGGAAGTGTTAAGAACTGCATTGTTGAACTTGAATGCGACTTAGATTTCAGCGGTAAAAATTTTACACAAATTGGAACAGAAGAACATCCTTTTGTTGGAACTTTTGATGGATTTGGATATTATATTAAAAATTTAACACTTGAAGAAGGTGGTGGAGTTTTTAACTTTGCAAAAAATGCAACAATTAAAAATCTTGGCGCAAAGATAGAATATTATTTAAATGATATAGAAGAAGAAAACCCAGAACAAAAAACAACAAATGTTGGATTTATTGCCTATGCAAGCAACTGTAAAATTGAAGGTTGTAAAGTTGAAGCAGAAGTGAGATTTAGCTCTCAAGAAGAAGTGCAAAGCGCAACATCAAACAAAAATATCAATTTTGGAACAGTTGTTGCTTTAAGTGAAGGTTGTGAGATTTCAAACAGTTTTGCTCTTATTGATTTAGATTTTATCTATAGTGGAAATGACTTAACTGAAGGTTATTTTGGTGGAATTGTTGGAAGAGCAATTTCTGGTGTTGTTAGAAATTGCTTTGCTTCTCCAGTTGCAAGTGTTTTTGCAGAGGAAAGAGCAAATATAAATCTAAGAAAAACAACATTAAGTTCAAAATTATATTTTGGTGGAATTTGCGGTTATGTACAAGGAAGAAACTTCAAACTTTTTAACACTGCTTTTTTTGGAAATCAAGAATTATCCAACATTACTTCAGGAGGAATTGTTGGAAAGATAACGAATTCAAGCACAAATATTCCTTCCACTTCGAACATTTACTCAAGCAAATTTTTCATCAGTTCAAATACAAATGCTCAAGCAATTGGCCAAGCTCCAACTTCTTTTGTTAACAACTCAACTTTAACAGTCATTTCGGGATATCCACAAGACAAAAGTTTTTTTGAAGGCGATTTTTGGGATGAAATGTATGCATTTGATTTTAACAGCATTTGGAAAGATAATAATGTTTACAGCGGAAATGTTTTTTTCTTGCCAGACCTTCAACAGTTTGTGGAACTGACAATCTCTCTTGACACTTCAAGCATATACACGCTTAAATTCAAAAACGAAGATGTAAGCGTTAAAAGCAAGCAATTTAAAATTGGTGATAATGTTAAAATAGAAGCAAGTTTTAATATTGACACAGAAAAAGAAATTGATTATGCAAACTATTACTCATTTCAATATTGGGATAATGGAATAACTCGAACTCCGTTTGCTGAAAATAACACACTTGAAATTGTTGTTTCAAATGAAACAGCGGGCAATTACAAAGCGGTGACAGTTGGAAAAGACATTGAAGTTACTGTGACAGTTAGAAACGAAGAAGGCGTGATAGGAAACTTTGGAAAAATTTCCTATGGCACGCAGTCTGCGGAGAAAATTTCTTTTGTTGCCAAATATGCCGACAGTAGTAAAGTTTATAAACTTCAAGCAGTTGAAAATATTTTGGAATATAAATTCGAGTGCTACAGCTCGGGAGATGTTAAAATTGCTGGGAAAACTTTTAGTTTTAAGTTTGACAACATAAATTCAAACAAACTTCCAATCACAATTTTAGATGGAAAACTTGTTTGCGACATTTCAGCAGTTTTCACAAACAACACATCAGTTCTTAATGTTAATGTTGACAAAGGTGGAAATATTTTGTTTGAAAATGATACCCACAGAGAAAACTTTTCAGAAACAATTGTTAACGAAAAAGAATATACCCTATCTGCAACAGCCACAGAAGGCTATGTGTTTGAAGGCTGGTTTATTGACGGTGAACTTTACAGCGATAAAAATGACATAACAATCACAATAAACAAAGAAACGAACATAACCGCCAAATATTCAAATGTTAACACAAGCCAAGCAGATAACACAATGCTTTGGATAATTATTGGTTCTTCTGTTGGTGGCGGAGTGCTTCTGGCTGGAATTATTTTAATTATTATTTTCAGCGTTAAAAAGAAAAATAAATTTAATTACAAAAAGAATTATAGATATTAAAATTTGAAATAAAAAAAGAAATACATTTTTAAATATTATAAAATGCTAATTTATTGAAAAAAAATAAGAAAAAACAATATTTAAAAAAATAAAAAATATGTTAAAAATGTTTTGTAAATAAAAAATATTATGCTATAAATAACTTATCAATTAGAAAATGCTTTAAGTTGAATAAATTTAAATAAAAAGCAAAATCTAATTTTAAAGTTTACGGAGGTTAAATTTTATGTGGTTTAAATTGGCTAATTTAATTATGGGTGGTGCAAGATTTTTAGGAGCTGATAATACTGCTGATATTGCTGGCGGAGCAGAATCTGTTGCAAACAATATAGGAAATACAATTAGAGAAATTTTAATTTATATCCCAGGTATAGTTGGTGCAGCTGGTATTATTTGGGCAATTGTTCTTGGCGTTAATATGGCAAGGGCAGATAGCACTGAAAAGCGCGAAGAAAGCAAAAAGAGACTCATTGCTCTTATTGTTGGAATTATCATCATGGTTGTTTTAATATTGTTCTTCTTGTTTGGTTTAGATGCACTCCTTGGTGCATTTGGAGTAACAAAAGAAGCGGTTACACAATAAGCATTTTAAAAAGTGGAATTTAATTCCACTTTTTTATTGTTACAGAAAACCACCAGATAGTCTGGTGGTTCGGTAGAGGCTTTT
>CAMEKL010000037.1 GCA_945921365.1 uncultured Bacillota bacterium | reverse complement strand
AAGGAATGTGGCATTAGAAAAGTTGCACTTATTCCTGAGATTATTTGCGATGCATACACTTGTTCTCAAGATATTTCATCATCTAAAACTGCTTTTGTTTTGAATATTTCTGGAACAACAAGTGAGATTGCGCTTGTTAATTCCTTTTCAATTATTAAAGGTGGCTGTTTAAATTTGGGGGGAAGGAATCTAGACATTGAAATAGCAAATTTCATCGCCTCTAAATATAACATAACAATAAGCGTTGCAACTGCTCAGAAACTCAAGGAAGAAATTTCATCATTATATGAAAACGACAGCCAAATGTATGAAATTGTTGGCTTTGATGAAGAACAAAAAAAGCCAAATAGAATTGTTGTTTCAAGTGAAGAGTTGTTTCCTATCATGCAAGATTTTGCAAGTAAACTTGTGCTTTTGATTGAAACAAGCATAAATGTTTGTCCACCTGAAATATTAAAAGATATATTGTCAAATGGTTTATATTTATGTGGTGGAAGTTCAAACATTGTTGGCATTGCAAAGTTTTTAAGAAAGAAAATTGAAATTGATGTAACTTTAATTGATAATAATGAAAATTCATCAATCTTGGGTGCTGGGAAATTTTTGTTAAACCAAAAAGATTTATCAAAAGTTATTAAAAATTTTAATTAATTTTTTTTGGAGGTATAAAATGACAGATATTGAGATTGCAACAAGTTTTAAACTAAAAAATATATTAAAAATTGCAAAAAAAATTAAATTAACTAAAAATAATTTAATTTTTTTTGGTGAAGAAAAAGCAAAAATAAAGCTAAATTCGTTAAATATAGGCAGAAATAACAATGGAAAACTTATTCTTGTTACATCTACAAACCCAACCAAAGCCGGAAATGGCAAAACAACTGTCTCTATTGGCCTTGCTGACGCACTTAATTTAATCCATAAAAAAACGTGCCTAGCACTACGTGAACCATCTCTTGGACCTGTTTTTGGAATGAAGGGTGGTGCAACAGGTGGTGGATATAGCCAAATTGCACCGATGGAAGAAATCAATTTACATTTCACAGGTGATTTTCATGCAATAACTTCTGCAAATAATCTTTTGTGTGCTATGATTGATAATCACATTTTTCAAGGTAACGAACTTAACATTGATGAACAGAATGTTGTTTTTAATAGATGTCTAGATGTTAATGATAGAGCACTTAGAGATTTAACAATAAATTCAAAATATCAAAGAAAAGAAAAATTTAACATAACTGCTGCAAGTGAAATTATGGCAATTATGTGCTTGGCAAAAGATATAGAAGACCTTAAATTTAGACTTGGCAATATTTTAGTTGCGTATAACAAAAATGGAAATCCAGTTTTTGCAAGAGATTTAAAAGCGGAAAATGCACTTGCAATTCTTTTAAAAGATGCAATAAATCCAAACCTTGTTCAAACTCTTGGTGGCACACCAGCAATTGTTCATTGTGGCCCATTTGCAAACATTGCACATGGTTGTAACAGTGTTATTGCAACACAAACTGCAATTAAATTAGCTGACTATTGTGTTACAGAGGCTGGATTTGGAGCAGATCTTGGAGCAGAAAAATTTTTAGATTTTAAATGTCAAAATTTCCGTTTAAAGCCAAATTGCGTTGTTTTGATTGTAACAATTCCAGCGCTTAAATTAAATGGCGGAGCTTTGTATGAAAATTTAAAAGAGGAAAATCTTTTGGCGCTTGAGAATGGTTTTTCAAATTTAGATCATCACATAAACGTTCTTAAAAATATTTATAAAGTTCCCTTTGTTGTAACAATAAATAAGCATGTTTCCGACACTGAAAATGAACTAAAGCTTCTTAAGGAACATTTAGACAATCTTCAAGTTACGAATTGTGAAAATAATGTTTGGGCAGAAGGTGGAAAAGGGGCAATTGAACTTGCAAAACAAGTTGTAAAAAAATGTGAAGAAAATTTTCAATTAAATTTTGCATATAAATTTGATGAAGAAATTGAAACAAAAATTGAAAATGTTGCAAAGAAAATTTATGGAGCATCTTCTGTTAGAATTTCTAACACTGCAAAAGAAAAAATTGCAAAAATAAAAGAACTTGGATTTTCTAACTTACCTGTTATCATGGCAAAAACTCAATATAGTCTTTCAGATAATGCAGAACTTTTGGGTGAACCAGAAAATTTTGAAATAAATGTTAAAGATGTTGAATTAAAAACTGGGGCAGGATTTATTGTTGCTATTTTAAATGATATTTTACTTATGCCGGGGTTATCAAAAAAACCAGCAGCGGTTTCAATGAAAATAGATAGTAAAAATAAAATTGAGGGTTTATTTTAAAACAGGGCAACTGCAATTTTCATAGTTTAATCTGTTTTTTATGGAAAAAATCATAAAAATTCCAATTGCACCAATAATTGGATAGGAATATCTAACAATATTTTCAAATCCAAACAAACTTAGAGAGAATATAAGAATGCAAGCAATAAATGTTGAAAAGAATTTATTGCTTATTTTTTTTCTTAGATTTTCATTAAAAGAAAACAGAGTTGTTAATAGAGTTGTTATTATGCATAGGAAAATAATTCCTGAGTAAATATATCCAACTGTGCTGTTTATTGTGAATGCTAGATAAACTAGAGGGAGCTCTGCAAACAACAGTGAATTGTCATTAGAAAGAAGGGCAATTACAATTAGTGCAATAATCAAAGCTAATATGATAGATGAAATTATTGCAACTTTTTTTGCCGATTCTTTTTTTATTTTTGTTCCAACTTTAATTAAAACTTTGTTTGAAATCATTATGTTGCAGGAGGAATATAAAATTGTTGAAGTAATTAAAAAAATGAAATTTGAAATGTCTGTGTTAAATGTTAAAGGGGAATGTTTAATTGATGGAGAAAAAGATAGAGCACAAACACCAATTGTTGCAATAATTATTATTGGAACAAGAAAAGCGTTAAGTTTTAAAATAAACTTAAATCCTTTCAAAATTATAAAAGCACAAATAAATAGAGATATAATTGCCCACAAGTGGAACTTTGTGTAAAAAAACAGTTGATTAAAAAGTGATTCAATTCCAGAAACCATTGTTGCTGAAAATATTATAAAGATTGCGTTTCCACAACTATCAAAAAAAACTTGATGTTTTATTGTTTTATCAAAGTCTTTTTCTTTTGTTGAGATTTTACCAAACTTAAAGAGTGTTAAAATTGAAAATGAGAAAAGAAAAACAAATGCGAGCAAAAATGGCAAACTTACAAATCCATATTGTGCAAAAAAAAGAACAATTTCTTGTCCACTTGCCAGACCTGCACCGATTGTTGAACCTAAAATGAGCATAACATAATTATAACAGTCTGTTTTTTTACTCATAAAATAATATATTTTATATAAATTTTCATTAGAACAAGAAAGATGTAAAAATTATTTTTTAATTTTTAAAAAAAGTATATAATTAAAGAAAGGAGTCCAATTTATGAAAAGAATGCTGACAGATCTGAATCTCAAAGGTAAAAGAGTTTTGTTGAGAGTTGATTTTAATGTTCCTCTTGATGACAATGGTCAGATAACAGATGACACAAGAATTTATGAAGCTTTGCCAACAATTAGATATATTTTAAAACAAGGTGCAAAACTTATAATTTGTTCACATCTTGGAAGACCAAACGGAGAGTTTAATCAAAAATATTCTCTTTTTCCTGTTGCTCAACAACTTATTAAATATTTGATTAACAGAGTTTATTTTGCAATTGATGTTGTTGGCCCAGATGCAATGGAAAAAGCAAAAAA
This sequence comes from uncultured Bacillota bacterium, assembly GCA_945921365.1. GTDB lineage: Bacteria > Bacillota > Clostridia > Christensenellales > UBA1242 > UMGS687. The sequence goes on along the minus strand of CAMEKL010000037.1, from coordinate 1,530 downwards.
TTTAAAAGCAGGTGAAGTTTTACTTCTTGAAAATTTAAGATTTCACAAAGAAGAAGAAACTAACGAACTTTATTTTGCAAGAAAGCTTGCAAGTATGGCTGATGTTTACATTAATGATGCATTTGGAACTGTTCACAGAAAACATGCTTCTGTTCATAGGGTTGCAAAACTTCTTCCAAACGCAATGGGATTTTTGATGGGAAAAGAAATAAATGTAATAACTTCTGCATTAAATAATCCACAGAGGCCTTTTGTAGCAATTCTTGGTGGTGCAAAAGTTTCAGACAAAATTGATGTTATTAAAAATTTAATAACTAAGGCGGACACAATTCTTATTGCCGGCGCAATGGCGTTCACTTTTTTAAAAGCAAAGGGATATCAAGTTGGAACAAGCGTTGTTGATGATGAAAAGCTTGATGTTGCAATGGAAATAATGGAACTTGCAAAAAAGGAAGGGAAAAGGCTTATTTTGCCTGTTGATTTTGCGTGTGCAGAAGTTTACAGCCCATCTTCAAAAGCGGAATATCACACGCTTCAAGATTTCCCAGAAAACAAAATGGGTCTTGATATTGGCTATGAAACAATTAAAATTTTCACAAAAGAAATTGAAAGCGCAAAGACAGTTATTTGGAATGGTCCAGTTGGTGTTTTTGAATTTGCTAATTTTGATAATGGCACAAAAAAAATTGCTAAATCACTTTTGAAGGTTAAAGGAACAAAAATTGTTGGTGGAGGAGACACTTCTTCCGCTGTAAATTCACTGGGGATTGCAGATAAACTCACTCATGTTTCAACAGGTGGTGGAGCAAGTTTAAAACTTTTGGAAGGAGCAGAACTCCCTGGGATTGAAGTTATAAATGAAATTTAAGGAGAATTATGAAAGAAATTGTTGTTGCAAATTTTAAAATGAACAAAACATTTTCAGAAACAAAAGAATATGTTAAAAAACTAAATTCATTACTTGTTGAAAACGGAACTAAAGTTGTTTTGTGTTTGCCATTCACTTCTTTATATATTTCAAAAATATACAATGGAGAGAAAATTTCTTTTGGTGCACAGAATATGAATGAAGAAGAAAGTGGTTCTATAACGGGTGAAATTTCCGCTCCTATGCTTAACGATTTGAATGTTAAAAACGTTATTGTTGGCCATAATGACAGAAAAAAATATGGGGAAACATATGCAATTGTTAATAAAAAAATCAAGACAGGTTTGAGATATAATTTCAATCTTTTTGTTTGCGTTGGAGACACTAGAGCACAAAAAAATTCAAATAAAACTGCATTTGCACTAGAACAGCAAATTTCTGAGGCACTTTGTGGAATTTATGAGAACGAACTTAAAAATATAACTTTAGTTTATGAACCAATTTGGGCACTTGGAACGGGTAAAATTGCAGATTTTGCATTTGTTAATTCATCAATTGAGATAATTAGAAGCATTATTTCAAAACTATATTCTGCTAAGGCTGGAAAAAACATAAAGGTTTTGTATGGTGGAAGTGTTAATAGCGAAAGCTCCAAACAATTT
>CAMEKL010000036.1 GCA_945921365.1 uncultured Bacillota bacterium | reverse complement strand
ATAAATTTTTCTCTATCCCTAGGACAAACATATTCAAAGCAAGAAAATTTTGGTCCGTTTGAAATTTTAATGTTCTTAATCGAAATGAAAGGAAGGCATAATGCATTGCTTAAAGAAACTTTTTCAATGTTTCTATAATGTATTTTCCGCCTTATTATCCCGTTTACAGCAAGGATATGATCCTCTTTAAAAACATATTTGCAATTTAAAACACAAATTGTGTATAGAAAAACAAACAAACAATCAATTCCAAGCAAAAAAGCAAAAACAAAGGTTTTGTTGAGAAGCAAAGAAAAAATAACAATGCCAGCAAACAAAACAAGATAAACGCACACAACTAAATAATCTCTTCTTGCACTAAAAACTTTTTCTTCCTTCATAGCTCCTTCTTTATAAAAAGTATAAAACATATTCACGCATTTTCAAAATATTTTTAATAATAAAAAAATTTGATTAAAAAACCTTGACAAATTTTTGCAAAAGACGCTATAATTCACCCATATGAAAGAACTTCAAGAAATGTGGAAACAAGTGTTGCAAAAAATTGAAATGATGGTTAGCGCCGTCTCTTTCGACTTGTGGATTTCTCCGCTTGAAGTCGTTGACTATAACAAATTTGAAAAACTAATTCTCTCGGCAAACTCAGCTTATGCAAAAAAACAACTCTTAAAAAATCACACAGAGCATTTAAAAAGTGCAATTGAAGAAGTTTTTGGAGAAGATACCCCTTTTGAAATTCTAGACCCAGAAGAAAAAGATGAATTTTTGAAGAAAAACACAATCGATTCAAATCAGGCTGTGCTTGGAAAAGATGCCGAGGAACAAAAAAACGCATTCAATCCAAAATACACTTTTGATAACTTTGTTGTTGGAAAAAGCAACCAGTTTGTTTATGCAGCTGCAAGGTCTGTTGCAGAAAATCCAGGCAAAAGGTTTAACCCACTTTTCATTTATGGTGGAGTTGGGCTTGGAAAAACTCACGTTCTTCACGCAATTGGAAACTATATCACTGGCGAGCACCCAGAGCTTAAAATAAAATATGTAACATGTGAAAAATTCACGAATGACTATATCGACAGTTTACACGGCTCAAATAAAGAACAAGGAATTAACAAATTTAGAGAGAAATATAGAAACCTTGACGTGCTTATGATTGATGATATTCAATTTATCACCAACAAAAATGAAACTCAAGAAGAATTTTTCCACACTTTTAACGATTTGTATCAAAACAATAAGCAAATCATAATTGCATCAGATAGGCCACCAAAAGATATTGCCACTCTCAGCGATAGGCTTAAATCTAGATTTGCAAGCGGTCTTATTCAAGATGTTCAGTCGCCAGACTTTGAAACAAGGGTTGCAATTCTCAGAAAGAAAACTCAACTTGAAAAATATTTTATTGACGACGACGTTATTCAATTCATCGCAGAGAAAATAGATACTAACATAAGAGAAATGGAAGGTTTGCTTTCAAAGGTTTATTTCTTTGCAACACTGCTTGGCAAAAAATCTGCATCAATTGAAGAGGCGAAAGAAGCCTTTAAAGAAGACTTGGACGAAAAGCGTGAAGATCTTTCTGCTGAGAATATAATTGACGCCACATGCAAATATTTTGCTGTTTCAAAATCCGATTTAACTGGTAAGAAAAGGTCAAAAGAATTTGTTGAGCCAAGAATGATTGCGATATATCTCATTATTGAAATTTTGGAACTTCCACTTGTTGCAATTGGCAAACTTTTTGGTGGGCGTGATCACACAACAATCATTCATGCGAGAGATAAAATAACTGAACAAGTTAAAGAAGGCGGAAAAATTAAAACTTTTGTTTCTGCAATTAAAGAAATATTGAACAGAGAAAATTAAATATAAAAAAACCACTTTAAAAGTGGTTTTTTTCTACACTCCATTAAGAATAAAAAACAAGCATTAAATTTAATGCTTGTTTTTAAAATTTTTATGGATTAGAATTCATTGCTAACAACTTTGCAATTGCTTCTGAGTTAATTGTATGAGCTTTACATCCAGATACAATTGAAGGATCAAGTGGAAGTGGTGTTCCGTTAAGTACTATTTCTGATGCATAGTCACCTGGGTTTACATTTTCTTCACCTGTTACGATAGAAACTTGTAAAATGTGTTCAAGGCTTTCGCCATAAAATTTAATTGCAATTGAGTTATTAGAATCTGAATCCAGATAGAATAAATCAATTTCAGTGAAAGAACTTGACAAACTTACACCAACAGGTGTTAAACCGCTATCAGTGATTGTATAACCAACACCTTGCAATGATTTTTCAATAAATCCAATTATTATTTGATAATCTTCTGAGCTTAAATCGTTTCCATTAAGTTTATGAACAGTTGTTGCTGGAAGAATATTCGCAATCATGCTACTAATTTGAATTGTGTCATTTTTATTAGCTAAAATATCATCAAGCCCATATCCATTTTCTTCATCAGGCACCAATGAACCAAAATCGGTTACCTCTGACCCTTGAGCAGGATCATTTATTGTTAAATTATAAAGATAAACTTCACTATTCTTATCACTAACAAATGTGCATGTTACTTCAACATAAACAGTGGCAAGATAATTTTCATAATATGTGACTGTTATTGTATTGTTAGTATATTGAACATTAACTGTCAAAACGCTTTGCGAAGATTCGAGTGCTGTGATCTGAGCAAGAAGACCATCTGGTTCTCCATTTACAATTCTCAAATCAGTTTCACTTCCTGTTTGGCTTAAAATGCCAGCTTCAATAGTATTTTCTGTTTTTGTTGCAGCGTCTAAAATAAATTGTTTAAATGAATCGTATATTCTTTGGGTTGAAACTTTTCCGTTTACGAAGTAGCTTCTAACACCAAACATATAGTTTATTTCTTCTGCTGTAAGTGGAGTTGCTCCTGTGTTTTCAATCAGAACTTCCATATTTGTTAATGATTGAGATTTTGAAGTTGCTGAACAAGGCGCAAAGCCATTTAATGGATCAACATAGAATGTTGCAACTAGGTTATACATATAGTTTGTATATGTGCCAGTTGGTTGAGGAGGATCCTGCTCATCAAGATCAGGAGCTTTTGCAATATCAACTGCAATGTCAAGAACTATGCTGCCACCGTTTGCGAGTGTGATATGAATCGAGCCATATCCAGCGTATGTTATCGAGTATGAATCTATATTAACATTATTTGCAATTGAGTTAATTAAGCCTGAAATATCAAATGGTTTCATTCCTTCAATATTGTTAATATTGTTAACACAGTCAACAATAATTGGTTCTCCACTTCCATCAACGCCAATAACTTGTCCAATCAAATCTTTTGCTTGATCTTTGTCATCATAAGTATTTGTTCCAGCGAATAAAATCCAAGCGAGTTTTGAATTGAATGCACTTTCATCAATCGTGCTGCCATTGAATGAGTAGGTTGTTGATGGAGCTTTAGATACCCATTGAGCTGTTAGAGTCATATCTCTGCTAATTGAATTCACACTATCAGAATATATAGTGTCAGTACTTTCATCTAGCCAACCTATGAAACTGTAATTCGATTTAGAATCATCAATTTGAATATTGATTGTATAATTTTGTCCATGAGCAACGGAAGCGGATGTTGGTAAACCATCAGCACTAAATCCTGTTATATCGCCTGGAAGATTATAATTAAATGTGATTGTGTAAAGCGTTTCACCTTCAACTGTCCATAACGCTGTCCATGTTGTCACTCTGTTGTTGTAATCAAATGGAATTGATATTGAATCTGAACCATCATTTAGTACAGTTGTATCACCACATTTCCAGCCATCAAAAGTTCTGCCAGATATGTAATCAGGAGCATATAGTATATATTCTCTGTTTACAAAGTTTGGCTCAACTAAGCCTGTTCCAACCCTGCTAACTGGAACAGTTGAACTAATGTAAACATAGTAAGCAACAAATTTTGTTGGCGTTCCAATTAAATTAATATCATTAAACGCAATACCAGTCCCAGCGCCTTGATAATATCCAACCGTTGTATCACCTTCTTTAAACCAGCCAATGAAGTAGTAGTTTTCACTTGCAGTTGGGGAACCTATTTCAATAGTGGAATCAATAGAATTAATTGTAATATCAGAAGCAGTGTCTGTTGTTGCATTAAGTGAACTGCCAGTGTCTAATTCAATATAAATTGCTTTCCAGCTTGCTGAAACAATATCATAAACCCTCTCTCCAGCTGGGTAGAAAGTTGGCGAAACATCATCAACTTTTTTCCAGCCAACGTGCCTATAGTTTCCGCTTCCCGTTAAAATTGGAAGAATATAGCCATCAGTAATAACTTCAACATCGCCTAATCCAATTGATTCTGTGCTCGTATATCCATTTGAATAACCTGTGTCAAATGTAACTATACCGACTACTTTATTAATTATGTTTCCGTTACTATCAATAGAATAAACCTTATTTATACTTGGCGAAATCAGACATTTAGATTCATCAAACCAAGTTTTAAGAACAATTGAACTAACATTGTCTTTATATCTATAAATATTGCCCGGAATGAAAATCTCTGCATCTTTTTTATCCACTGAAACACCATCAATTTCTTTAGTGATGCAAATTGTTCCAACTCTAAATCCTATTGATTCATATGTTACAGTTTTTGATCCCACACCATAGAAATCATATGGTCCGTCTACTATAGTAATAGTATTTGGAATTGTATCAGTTGTGTAAGGAACAAAAACTACATCAGAATACAAATTATCAAGCATATAACTTTCGTTATAGGAACCATCTTCATTAATTAAATCGATAGTTAAGTCTAATGAAGCAGAATACCAACCTGTAATTAATCTAAAATCTTCTCCAATATAAGTATTTGGAATATTTACAAGATATTGTTTGTGTTCATAAGCAATTTGCGAACCATATTCGCCATTTAATCCGAAAGTAACAGTATGATAAACTCTTGGTTGAAGACTAGTTAAGTGGAAAGAATCTATGCCATAAATATCAGCAAAAGTATCAATGTCGATACTAAGAGCATTGCCCACGTACTGATCCGTATAATATATATTTCCAAATTCATCAGTAAACTCATACTCAAAATCATCTATACAAGGTAATAATACATCGAAAGTAGTACCTTTAAATTGATTATCTATATATACATCAAATATTCTACGGGCATTAATTGTTTGACCAGATTTAATTTCAATATTTATAAACTGACCATCAATCATATCACTAGCATCAACACTAGTTTTACTTATATTTTCACCACTATAGGTTAAATATGAAACGGTGTCAAGCGTACCACTTGGAACCTCAACTTTAAGCGTTAATTCTGTTCCATATACATATGTGCCTTCAGCAT
>CAMEKL010000035.1 GCA_945921365.1 uncultured Bacillota bacterium | reverse complement strand
CTGTGATGCCGTTGGAACAACGGGTTTGCGTTTAGCAAATTGATTTGCGAAAAAAGTGAGCAAAGCAACATCACATAGTTTATACTAGAAGCGGAATTTTGTCAATAAAAAAATGTGCAAAATTGCACACTTTTTTATTATTAAATTTAAAATTCCTACCAATTTGAAATAATCTCTTTAAGTCCATCTTTGTAAGATATTTTTTCAATGTTTTCAAGTATAACAGCATCAATTTCACGAATCATGACCCCATCTTTTGATATTATTACTTTTCCGCAAACATCTCCGCATTTTATTGGAGCTTTAATTGTGTTATCAAGTTCAATATCAACACTATAGGAAGAATTTTCTCCTTTTTTTGAAACAACAAAGTAATTTTCTTTTGGATAGACATTTGTTTGTTTAGTTTTACTTTTTAACACTTCAATTTGTCCAATTATTGAAGTTTTGTCAACTATTTGTCTATTTTCAAAATTGGTAAATCCAAAGTTAAGAAGTTTTGATGTTTCATTAAATCTTGCTGTTGATGTTTGAGCACCCAAAACAACAGCTATCAGCCTCATGCCATCTTTTTTTGCTGTTGCAGCGAGGCAGTAACCAGCTTCATCTGTCGAGCCAGTTTTGCCGGCATCACAGCCTTTAAAATATCTAATAAGTTTATTTGTGTTAACAACCTCTGTTTTTCTTCCAGATGAATGAGTTAATTCGTCCATCCAAATGGTGCTGTATTTAAAATAATCTTTATGTTTTATAACTTCACCAAGAAGAATAGCAACATCTCTTGCTGTTGAGTGTTGATTTGGCTGTGGAAGCCCATTTACATTAACATAAAGTGTGTTACTCAAACCAAGGTGTTTTGCTTTTTCATTCATTTTTGAAACGAAATTCTCTTCGCTTCCACTAATTCTTTCAGCAAGCACAACAGCAGCATCATTTGCAGATGCAACAATCACACTTTTAAGCATATCTTCAACCTTATATTCGCTATAGGAATCAACGAAAACCTGACTTCCACCCATTGATGAAGCATATGGTGACGCAACAATTTTTTCATCAAGTTTTAAATTGCCATTTTCAATTTCTTCAAGAGTGATAAGTGCTGTCATAAGTTTAACAATGCTTGCAACTTGAACTTTTTCGTCTGCATTATCCTCAAATAGAACTTCTCCGCTTTCTGCATCAATCAGAATTGAACTATTTGCATCAATTTCAAACCCACTATCTGCAAAAACAACATTCAATGTTGAAAATTGACTTAGAGCAAAAACAAATAGAAAAAATAAACAAAGTATTGGTATAAATTTTTTCATAAAAAATCTCCTTAAACTTACAACTAGTTTAAAGAGATTTAGCAAAATTATTCAATTATTTAAGTGTTTCAAGAAGAAAATTATAATTCTTTAAAAGAATTTCGCAAGCCTTTTCAATTTCTTCTTCTGTGTTGTTTTTTGAAAAACTAAGTCTTATTGCACCTTCATTTTCTTCCGTAGATTTGCCCATAGATTTCAATATTCTATTATTTGCAATACTTTTAGAAGAACAAGCACTGCCTGTTCCAAGAAGAAGCCCATCGTCATCACACATTCTAACAAGAGTTTCTCCTTTAATTCCAACAAAAGAAACACTTAAAATATATGGAGATGCATTTTTAGGAGAATTGAAAACAATTTTCTTTTCCTTTCCTAGAATATCCCTTGCTTTTTCATTAAGCATTTTAATATAATCATAGTCTTTCTCTAAACTTGCAAACTTTTCTTTTGTTGCAACAGCAAAAGAGCAAATGACTGGTAAATTTTCTGTTCCACCACGAAGGTTAAACTCTTGCCCCCCACCAAAAATAATTGGCTTAAGCTTTGCTTTATTTCTTACAAAAAGCCCAGCAACACCTTTCATTCCGCCAATTTTGTGAGCAGAAATTGTGTATAAATCAACATTTTTAAGCTCTGACAAATTAACTTTAATGTTTCCAAAAGCCTGAACACCATCTGAATGGAAAATAGCATTAGGATAGCAATCTTTAAGCATCTTTGAAATTTCTAAAATATTATTTTCTGCACCAGTTTCATTGCTGACATGAATGCAACTCATAAATGCAATTGGCTTTTTTAAAACTTCTTTAAACTTGTTTAAATCTAAAGTGCCTTCTTTATTTAATGGAACAAAAACAACATTATATCCCCTTGCTTTAAGTTCTAATGCACAGTTATATATGCACAAATGTTCACCTTCGCTAAAAACAATTTGATCGTTTGTTTTTTTAATTGAACCAAAAATCGCAAGGTTGTTAGATTCCGTTGCAGAAGCTGTGAAAATCAAATTATCGTTATATTTAATTCCAAGGTTACTTGTTATAACTCTCTTTGCATTTTCAATTTTATGTTTGTTATCAAGGGCACAAGAATAAGATGCTGAAGCATTGTAAAAATTTTGGAGCTCGTTATTAAACTCCAAAATTGCATTTTCATTAACCTTTGTTGTGCTTGCATTATCTAAAAATATTTTATTTTCCATATTATCTTAAAACAACTCCAAGTGTTTCATTGAGTCTTCTCAATATTTTGTTTATAGAATTATTTATCTCTTCATCTGTGAGAGTTTTTTCATCGTTTGAGAATTTCAAATTATATGCTAAACTCTTCTTCCCTTCAAGGTTTTTACCTCTATATATATCAAAAAGTTTAACAGAATAGAAATTCTTTCCCATAGATTGTTTTATAATTGTTTCAATTTCTTTTGCTGTGATTTTTTCATCTGCAACAACAGCTAAATCTCTTTCAACAACTGGGTATTTTGAAATTTTCTTAACAACAAAACTTTTCATTGAAAGTTTAACAATCTCACTAACAAAAATTTCGGCATAGAATGTGTTATCGAAAATTTCATAATTTTCTGCAACTCTTGGATTGATTTTTCCAAAACTTGCCAAAATTGTTCCATCTTCTAAAATCACATCAGCACTAACGCCAGTGTGAAGATATGATTTCTTGCTATAATCAAGTTTATAATTAACATTATAGTCCTTCAAAAGCATTTCAATATAACCTTTGAATGTGAAGAAATCATCATTATTTCTTATACTTGCAAAAGCAAAAACATCTTTTTCGTCTGGAAGATGTGTTAATTCTTTTTCAGCTGTTAAATAAACTCTGCCACATTCTAAAATTGCAAAATCTTTATTGTTTCTCTTTATGTTATATGCAATGTTTGTGAAAATGGAATGTGCCATAGTTGTTCTAAGTGTTCCAAGTTCTTCACTTAGTGGATTTGCAAGTTTAATTGGGTTTGATTCATTTCCATCTTTAATTAAAAGGCTCTTAACTGCATTTTCTGGAACGAGAGAATAGCTTAAAATCTCGTTAAAACCTCTTGTTATTAAAAAATTTTTAAATTTTCTTTCCGCAAAAAGAATATCATCATATTTCCCCTGTGTTACTGCAAGACCTTTAAAGAGTGGAGAATTAACAGAGTTGTAAATGTCATAACCATACATTCTAATAATTTCCTCTGCAACATCATTAGCGTTCTCAATGTCTGATCTAAATGATGGAACAGTGAGAGTTATGTTATTTCCATTAAATTTAACTTTAATTCCAAGGCTTGAAAGAATTGAAGAAATGTCTTTTTCCTCAACATTTATTCCAAGAATTTTATCTATATCGCTCTTTAAAATTTCAACCGTTTGGTCACAAACTTCAACAAGTTTTTTATCTATTATTCCAGAAATAATTTCACCGCAATTGAGTTTTGAAACAAGATGAAGTGCTTTTTTCATGCCATAAAGCGCCGAGCCAAGGTCAACACCTTTTTCAAATCTTGCAGAAGAATCTGTTCTAACACCAATTTGCCTTGCAGTTTTTCTAATTTGTGCTCGTTCAAACACCGCAGACTCAAAAATGCAGGTTGATGTTTTATCACTTATGCAAGAATTTGTTCCACCAATTATTCCAGCAATAACGCAAGGTTTTGCTTCATCTGCAATTACTAAATTTTCACTTTTCAATTCATATGTGTTGCCATTAAGAACTTCAATTTTTTCACCAGTTTCAGCCCTTCTAACAACAATTTTGCTTCCACAAAGATATTCCCTATCAAAAGCATGCATTGGCTGACCATACTCAGTTAAAACATAGTTAGTTATGTCCACAATGTTGTTTATTGGGTGAATTCCAACAGCAAAAATTCTTGCTCTCATTTCAAGTGGACTTTTTTCAATTTTTATATTTTTAACAGCTGTTGCCATATATCTTGGACAAAGTTCAAAATCTTTAACTTCAACATCAATATATTTTGAAACATCTTCGTTGTTTGTTAAATATGATAAATCTTGTTCTTTGATAGGCAATCCAAAAATTGCACTAATTTCCCTTGCAATTCCAACAACACTCATACAATCTGGTCTGTTTGCCATAATTGCAACATCAAGAACATAATCGTCAAGTTTAAGAGCCTCTGCAACTGGAGTGCCAACTGCAAAATCATCTTTAAAAATCAATATTCCATGGATTGATGCACCATCATAGAAATTGTCATCAATGCCAAGTTCTTCGCCGGAGCAGAACATTCCTTCAGAGAGAACTCCCCTCATCTTTGATGGCTTAATTTCTATTCCATTTGCAAGATGTGCTCCAGCAAGAGAAACAGGAACATAGTCCCCTTCGTTAATATTTGTTGCGCTTGTTATTATTTGAACATTTTTATCACCAATGTTAACATCACAAACAAAAAGTCTATCTGCTTCAGGATGCTTAGAAATTTTTTCAATCTTTCCAACAACAACATTTTTTAAATATTTCGCAACGTCAATAACTTCTTCAACTTCAAAACCAACATTTGTGAGTTTATCAGCAATAAAAGAAGCAAGTTCAGCCTTGCTGGAAATGTTATTTTTAATTTTGATTTCTTCAACGTCAATAAAGTCGTTTAACCAATTTAACGAAATTTTCATTTTTTCCTCACTATTTAACCTGATTTAAAAATCTCATATCACATTCATAAAGCATTCTAATATCTGGAATTTTATTAAGAACCATTGAAAGCCTTTCAACGCCCTGACCAAAAGCAAATCCTGAATACTCTTTAGAATCAATTCCACAACCTTCAAGAACTTTTGGATTAACTATTCCCGCACCTAGAAGTTCAATAAAGCCTGTATGCTTACATAAATTGCACCCTTTTCCACCACAATAAGGGCAAGTTACATCAACTTCAACACTTGGCTCTGTGAATGGAAAAAACGATGGTCTAAATCTTGTTTCTGTGTTATCTCCAAAAAGCATTTTAATAAGTTTGTTAAGAGTCATTTTCAAATCTAACAAGCTAACGTTTTTATCAACAACCAATCCTTCAATTTGATGGAACATTGGTGAGTGAGAAGCATCATCGTCCGCTCTATAAACTCTACCTGGACTTAAAATCTTAATTGGAGGTTTAAAG
>CAMEKL010000034.1 GCA_945921365.1 uncultured Bacillota bacterium | reverse complement strand
GTATTCCAATGCTGAAAGCGTTGGAAGTGGTGTATGCATTGCTCCAGAGGGATATATTTTAACAAACAGCCATGTTGTTAATGGTGCAAAAGCTATTATTATTTATCTTGCTAACAAAACAACTGCAAAAGCAAATTTGGTTTGGGAAGATAAGGCAATGGATTTGGCAATAATCAAAACAGAAGCACAAATTCCATACCTAGCTCTTGGAGATTCAACGAATGTTAAAGCGGGCGAAGATGTTATTGCAATTGGAACACCACTAACTTTACAATTTAAACACACAACAACAAAAGGGATAATTTCAGCATTGGACAGAACAATTGAAGTTGAAAATGATGATGGAACAGTTAGTTATCTTCAAAACTTAATTCAACATGATTCAAGCATAAATCCCGGCAATAGTGGTGGACCACTCATAAACGCAAGCGGAGAAGTTATTGGAATTAACACGCTTAAAGTTACAGATGCTGAAGGGCTTGGCTTTGCAATTCCAATTGAGGTTGCCGTTCCTGTTATAAATCAAATCTTAAAAAGTGGCAGTTATAAAACTCCATATCTTGGTTTGTTCGGATTTGATGCAACTATTGCTAACTTCTATAACAGAACACTTGAAACAGATGGTGTTTACATTTTAAATCTTGATTCTAACGGTCCAGCAAGCAAAAGTGGGCTTAATGAAGGAGATATAATAACAAAGATAAACAACATTCAAACAGACACAATGTTGGATCTTCGAGCATCTGTTTATAATTTTAATGTTGGCGACACTGTTGAAATAACGTATCTTAGAAACGGAATTGAAAGTAAAACAAGTTTAGTTCTTTCAGAAAGAGAATAGATAAAACATTTTGAAAATTTATTGCAAGTAAATATAATCTAACTTAGAGGTGAATATGCTTGCAAAAGTTTTAAGCTTTGGGCTTAATGGAATTGATGGCTTTTTGGTTACGGCAGAAATTGATATAACTGCTGGCCTTCCTGGTCTTGAAATTGTTGGACTTGGAGATACAGCAATCAAGGAAAGCAAGGAACGTGTTAAATCTGCAATTAAAAACAGTGGATTTCATTTTCCAACAAATCGAATTGTTGTTAATCTTGCGCCGGCAGATAAGAAAAAAGAGGGTCCGCTTTTTGATCTTTCAATTGCAATGGGAATATTATTTGCTAATGGCGAACTTGATATTTCAAAGAAAGATGACACAATTTTTATTGGAGAACTTTCACTTGATGGGAGCATAAGAAAAGTTAATGGAGTTCTTCCAATTTTAATAACGGCAAGAAAGATGGGATATAAAAAAGCAGTTGTTCCATATGCAAACAGGGAAGAGGCAAAATATATTGAAGGAATAAGCGTTTATGCTCTTTCATCTCTTAAAGAAGTTTGTGATTTTTGCTTGCACAAAGATAATTACTCTCCAGTTAGAATTGAAAGCTTTGAAAGTGCAAGCGAGAACAAGAAATATCAAATGGATTTTTGCTTAGTTAAAGGTCAAAGAGCTGCAAAACGTGCACTTGAAATTGCAGCAGCGGGCGGTCATAATGTTATTATGATTGGGCCACCTGGAAGCGGAAAAACAATGCTTGCAAAGTGTTTTTCCTCAATTTTGCCAGATATGACTTTTGAGGAAGCACTTGAAACAACAAAAATTCACAGCGTTTGTGGCGAACTTGGGGAAGATGGAATTATCAAAAGCCGTCCTTTCAGAAGTCCACACCACACTGCAACGCTTGTTAGTTTAACTGGTGGCGGAAAAAATTCAAAGCCAGGAGAGATAAGTTTGGCACATAATGGAGTGCTGTTTTTAGATGAAATGCCAGAATATCAACGTTCAACTCTTGAAGCACTCCGCCAACCGCTTGAAGATGGGAAAATCACAATTGCAAGAGCAATGCAAACCGCCATTTATCCAGCACAGTTCATTCTTATTGCCAGTATGAACCCTTGCCCATGTGGAAACTTTGGTTCACAAACAAAAGAATGTAAATGCACTCCACAACAAATTAGAAAATATCTCTCAAAACTTTCTGGTCCTCTTATGGATAGAATTGATTTACATATTGAAGTTGACAATATCTCTTATGGTGATTTAATAGATAAAGTTTCAAATGAAGAAACATCTGCATCAATCAAAGAGAGAGTTAATAAGGCAAGAAAAATTCAACTTGAAAGATTTAATGGTGCAGGGCAGTTTTGCAACGCGCACATGTCAACAAAGGAGTGTAATGCTTTTTGCCATTTAGATGAAGAATGCGAAAATCTTTTAAAAGTTGCTTTTGAAAAACTTAATTTGAGTGCGAGGGCATATAACAGAATTCTGAAAGTTGCAAGAACAATTGCAGACTTAGAAGCAAGTGAAAAAATAAAGCCAGAGCATATTGCAGAGGCTATTAGTTATAGAACGCTTGATAAAAAATATTGGAGCTATTAAATATTTTTTAAAAAATTCATAAGTTTAGACATATCTTCAAAATTAAGGTAGACGCAAGCATAACGAATGTATGCGATATCGTCTATCTTTTTTAATTTTTCCATAACCATTTCTCCAATTTTTTTGGAAGAAATTTCTTGTGGCATATTAACATTGATTTCCTTTTCGATTTCAGAAACAATATTGTTTATTTGATCAATTCCAATTGGTCTTTTTTCGCAAGCTTTTATAATTCCATTTTTAATTTTTGTTATGTCAAAAGGTTGCCTACTCTTATCCATCTTAACAACCAAGAGAGGTGCAGTTTCAACTGTTTCATATGTTGTAAATCTTTTGCCGCATCTCAAACATTCCCTTCTTCTTCTAATTGAATTAACTTCTTCCGTTGAACGCGAATCAATCACTTTTGAATCTTCAAACCCACAGTAAATACATTTCATTTCTAACTCCTAAATAAAAGTATATCATAAAAATAAATTTTTGAAAAACTTTATTTAAACTTTTTCATTTTATAAAATTAAGAAGCATAAAGATATATTATGGAAAAAAATTTGTGCACGATTTGTTTAAATAAGGAATATAAAATTTTTAAAATAAAAGAAACAAACTTTCAACTTAAAAGAAGGCTTTTAGAGCTTGGATTTTTTTGTGGGGAAAGTGTTAAGGTGATAAGAAAATCTTTAATTGGAAATACAATTCTTGTTGAAATAGGTTCATATCTAATTTCTCTCAGATGCTCAGTTGCAAGTATGGTTATGGTGGAGTGATGGAAAAATATCTTTTAGTTGGAAATCCTAACACTGGAAAAACAACACTTTTTAACTCATTAACAAAATCTAATGAGCACGTTGGGAATTGGCATGGAGTTACAGTTAGTGAAAAAGAAAAAATCTGTAAAATAAAAAATGGAAAAGAAGTTTTGATTGTTGACCTTCCAGGGCTTTATTCTCTCACGCCTCTTAGTTTTGAGGAAGAAGTTGCAGCAGATTATATTTACGAAAACAATTGCAAAATTATCAACATTTGCGATATTAACAATTTGCAAAGAAACTTATATTTAACTCTTCAACTCATGGAAGCGAATAAAGAAGTTATCCTCTTTGTTAACACAATGAAAAAAAATGAAAAAAAAGAAAAAATAAATAAAATTGAAAATATATTAAATAAATTAAATGTTTCTTTTTTTATTGGAAATGCAAGCAGCAAAAGTGATGTTATAAAATTTACAGAGGAATTAAATAAAAAATTTAAAAAAATAAAATTTAATTATACTGAAAAAATAAAAAAATTATATAATTTAGAATTAAATAAAACAATTGACGAAAATCTTAATTCAAACAATGCACAATATGCGTATACTAGGGCAGTTGAAGGAGATAAACTGTTTCTAAAAAAATATACAAAAATAAATGAAAAAATAATTGATAAAAAAATAAATTATACAAATTTAGAAAAAATAGTTAATTTAAGACAGGAATTTTTAAAAGAATTATTTAGCGAAAAAAATAATGAAATATATGGCAAATCAAAAATAGACAATATTTTATTAAATAAATATTTTTGCATTCCAATTTTTTTTATAATTATTTTTTTAATTTTTTATTTAACATTTTTTTCTTTTGGGGCTTGGTTATCTGGTTTAGTTAGAACTTTTGTTCAAGATGTTGTTGGTGCAAGTTTAGTTTCTTTTCTAAAAAGTTTTGTAAGCGTGCCTTGGATTATAGATTTATTTGAAGTTGGAATTATTCAATAATTGAAGATAGCGGATATCTTTCACGCATTGCTTTTTTGTTTGAAGATGCTTTTGCAAAGGTTGGACTTTCTGGAAAAAGTTTCTACACACTTTTAATGGCATTTGGTTGTGGAACAACTGCTGCGCTAACTGCAAGAAATATGGAAGACAAAAATGCTAAGATAAAAACTGCACTTCTAACCCCATATATGAGTTGCTCAGCAAAGCTTCCAATATATGCGGTTGTTGGTGGAGCGTTTTTTGGCAAAACAAATCCGATTGTTGTGTTTTTTCTCTATATTCTTGGTGTGTGTGTTGCACTTCTTGTTAGTTTTCTTTTAGAGAAAACAAAATTGAAAAGTAAAGAGCAATCTTTTATTTTAGAATTTCCAAAATATCGGTTTCCGTCTTTAAAAAGAATTTTTATTGTTATTTGGCAAAATACAAAATCTTTTCTCGTGAGAGTTGGTTCGCTTTTAATTTCAATCAATGTTATAATTTGGATTCTGCAAAGTTTCACATTTGATTTTAAATTTGTTAAAACAAGTGGAGGTGTTTGTGTTTTGGAAACTCTTGGTGGAATTTTTGCACCTGTTTTTTCTCCGCTTGGATTTGGAACTTGGGGTGCTGTGTCTGCTCTTCTTGCCGGACTCATTGCAAAGGAAGTGATTGTATCATCAATTGCAATGTTTAATGGAATAGATATGGAAAGTGGCGGGGCAAACAAACAGATTATGTCTTCACTTACCATTGCTAGTTCGGTTGTGAGTTTCACAAATGCAAGCGCACTTTCTTTTATGGTTTTCTGCCTTCTTTATTCTCCTTGCCTTTCAACAATTTCTGTTTTCAGAAAAGAAATCGGCAGGAAGTGGACGTCTATTGCAATCTTAATTCATCTGCTGGTTGCATATACTGCATCTTTTGCAGTTTATAGATTAGCAATTCTTTTTGAAAGTTTAAATTTTGTTGTTTGTATTGCCATTTTTGTTTCGCTTTTGATAGTTGGTTTTTGTGCTTTTAATGTGATAAAAAAAATAAAAACTGGCAAAACTTGTTCAAATTGTGATGTTTGTGGAAAATGTAAATAATTTTATTTCCATTATAGTTGAATTTTTAAATGAAATATGCTAATATAAAAAGTATGAAAAAACCATTAGTAGCAATCGTTGGAAGACCAAACACTGGCAAAAGCACATTTTTTAATAAAATTTGCGGAAAACGAATTTCAATTGTTGATGATATGCCAGGAGTAACAAGAGATAGAATTTATGCAGACGCCGAATGGTGTGGGCATGCTT
>CAMEKL010000033.1 GCA_945921365.1 uncultured Bacillota bacterium | reverse complement strand
CATTTTTTCCTGCTTGAATTTTAACATAATTATCAAAAGAATTTAAAAAGGTTAGTTGACGCTTTGCGTAGTTTCTGCTTCTTTTCTTAATTAGTTCTTTTGCTTCGTTGATTTTTATTTCCTTATTAAAAAAAGAAATAAGTTCTTTATAGCCAATTCCTTGCATTGAAGGGTATTTTTCGCTGACACCATTATCTAAAAGGCTTTTCACTTCATTTTTAAGCCCATCTTTGAACATTTGGTTAACTCTTGAGTTTATGCGTTTATAAAGTTTTTCTCTGTCGTCAACAAGTGCAAAAATTTCAAAATCAAATTCACTCTTTGCGTTCTCTTTTGGCGTTTCTTCATTTTTTGCATTTTCTTTAAGCTCCAAAACTTCAAGTGCTCGAACTATTCTAAATGTGTCATTCTCATAAAGATTTTCAGCTTTTTTAGGGCATTTTTCTCTTAAAAGGTTATACAAAAACGCATTGCCTTTTTTCTTTGCAATGTCTTGATATTTTTTTCTAATTTTATTGTCTTTATACACTCCAGAAAAATCATAGTTTTCAATGAGGGCTTTAAGATATAGCCCTGTGCCTCCAACAACTATTGCTGTTTTGCCTTTTTCATGAATTTGCCTAATATGTTCTTTTGCTCTAGAAACAAAATCATAAACAGTCCAATCACGCTTTGGAGAAACAATTGAAAGCATATGGTGCTTTACACCTTGCATTTCAACTTTCGTTATTTTTGCTGTTCCAATGTCCATGCCTTTATAGACCTGCATACTGTCGGCAGAGATAATTTCTCCGTTGAGTTCTTTTGCAAGCCTAATTGAAGCTTTTGTTTTTCCAACCCCCGTTGGACCATAAATTATTATTACTTTTTCCATCTAGAATAGATTAGCAAATTTACATATTTTTTCCAAATATTTAAGCATAAATATTAAGAAATATTTTAGAAATAAAAACAATAATAAATCTTTCACACATTTCTAATTTGTTATTATCCATTGTAAACGCATATAATTTGAATTAAAGCAAAATTGCAATTAAAATTTATTTTAACGAATAATAAGCAAAAAAGACGCCATAAAATAGCACCTTTTTCTTAAAAAATTGGTGCAACCGAGATGATTTGAACATCCGACCTATCGCTTAGGAGGCGATCGCTCTATCCAGCTGAGCTACGGCTGCAAATAAAAACTTTTTCAAAATTGTAAGGGAAAAGTTAAGAGCGTAAAACGAATAGTTTGTTGGTTGTTTTTTTCGGTTTTGTTTCCCTTTGGGTGAAAATCTGAAATGTGCTAGCTTGGCGTTGTTCTAAATATTGGTGTTATAAGTATATTTAGAAAGTTTTTAGTGCAAGGGATATTTAGATGTACAGCGCTCTATCCAGCTTAGGAACAGATTTTGAAGGCAAATTAAATTCTTGATAGATTTAATAACGATTATAAGCACCCATCTTTATGGAGTATATCATAGATTTTTTATTTAATCAAGTGTAATTGATTTAAAATTATAAATTCTAATGGAAAATTTTTAAAAGTTGAATGTTGAAATTGATTGTGAAAATTTATATGATACAATATATTTATGGAAAATTTAATAAAATTGGAAACGGAAAGATTGATTATTTAAAATTGACATAGAATGATTTATATGATTTTAATCAGCATGCAAGGAAGAAGAAATTGGTTTTTGGTGTGGATTTAAAAAGCATGAAAATTTGAAAAAAAGTGAGCAAATATTAAAAAACTAATAAAAAGACCTTATGCTTTTTGGATACACTTAAAAAGCGAAAACAACAAACTTATTGGAACAGTTGAACTTAAATGCGGAAAAGATTCTGATTTGGTTTATACTGACAGCGAAACTGAAATTGAATATTGGGTGAATAAAAATTATTGGGAAACATGGATATGTTTCAGAAGCAGCAAAGGAAGTAATTAGATATGCTTTTGAAATTTTAAACAAAACTGCAGTTTGGGCTGGATATTATGAAGGCAATGTAAGGTCAAAAAGATTTCAAGAAAAATTAGGCTCTATTAACAATGGAAAATGCAACAAAGTTTATGTTAAAAATCTTGATGAGTGTAGAGTTGGTTATAATAATTTACTAACTTATGAAAGATGGAAAAAAATTAAAAATGCACAAAAAACTTAAATTTTTAATGATTTTTTGCGGTTTTTATGCATTTTTAATAAAAAAACAATATTTACAAAAATGAAATACCAGAAGTTGTAAAAAATTCATAATGTATTACAACCCATAAAGGTTACAAGAAAAAATACAAGAACTAACTCCTATTCAATTTAGGAGACAAGCTCTTGCATCTCTCGTTTTTTAACTCTGGTCCGTTTTAACCCTACGGGTTTAATAATCTCTTTTTTTTATATAAATATTAAATTTTATTATTTTTGAGAGTTAGTTTCTGCTTTTTGAATTTTTGAAACTTCTTGCTTAACCATTTGTTCACCCTTATCAGCGAGTTTTTGAACGTCGTTGCTGTAACGATAAACAAGTGCGCCCGCAACCATTCCAAGAATAACACCAACTAATAAACAATCTTTCATTTTATCCTCCTTGTGCAATATTAGTTTTTGCAGAAGTTAAAAAAATATGCATTTAATTTGTTTTTAAATTTTTAAATGATTTGATAATATATATTTATAGGGTGAAAGTATGTTAATGTCATTTCTTAAATTTCTTTTATACATTCCCTTTTGGATAATGTTTCCAACATTTTTTAAGGGAAAGAAAAATGTTCCAAAAGGCAAAGTGATTTTTGTTGCGAACCATAGAAGCAACATGGACATTGTTGTGCTTAATATGGCACTACTACGAAATCAAAAAATGCTTGCCAAAAAAGAACTTTTTAAAAACAAACTTGTTGGTGGATTTTTCAAAAGAATGGGTTGTATTCCTGTGGATAGGGGTCAAACAGATTTAAATGCAATTAAGCTATCTTTAAATGTTCTTAAAAAAGGAAAAATTTTAACAATTTTTCCAGAAGGAACAAGAAACAGAACAAATGCTGAGCTTGGAGAAGTTAAAACAGGTGCATGCATGCTTGCAATAAAGGCAAAATCGCCAATTGTTCCAGTTTGGATAAAGAAAAAACCAAAACTTTTTTGTTTTAATGTTCTTAGATTTGGAAAACCTTTTACTTTGGAAGAATTTTATAATTCAAAGTTAGACAAGAACACGCTTAATAGTGCAGGGGAAATTTTAGAGAAAAAAATATTAGAGAACAAATTTTAGAAGGGGAAATTATGGGAGAAAATTTTACATTAGAAGAAATTGATAAAACATTTAAAAAATATAAACTCAATGAACTTGCAGATGGCGTTGTTGTTTCAAAAAAAGATGAAAAGCTGATTTTTAACATTGGTGGCAAACTTGACGCTGTTGTTCCAAAAGAAGAATGCATAAATTTTGATAGCATAAAAATTGGAGATAGGTTTAAAGTTTGCATAATCAACAAACATGACGAAGATGGAAATGTTGTTGCATCAGAGAAACTTGCATATGAACTTGAAACGGGCAATCAAAGTGTTAAAAGTTTTAAAGTTGGAACGCAATTTTCTTGCGTTATTACTGATATTTTAGGAAATGGAAACCTGAAATCAAAAATTGGTCAGTTTGAGATTATTATTCCAAGCGAAGAAATTTCATCAGGCAAACAAATAAATCCAAGAAAGCTTTTGTTAAAACAAGTTAATGCGCTTGTAACTGAAATAAATTTAGATGAAAAGCGTATTATTGCTTCAATTAAAATTCTTGAAGATCAAATTCACGAAGCAAATGAAAACGCTTTTTGGAGGTCTGTTTTTATTAACAAAATTGTTGAAGGAACAGTTAAACACATTGTTCCATATGGTGCATTTGTTGAAGTTGGAGGAATAACTTGCCTTCTTCATATTTCAGATGTTTCATATCAAAAGATTGAAAGCGTTTCTGATGTTTTGGAAATTGGAAAAACATATAAGTTTAAAATTTTAAAAATTGACGCAGAAAACAAAAAAGTTAACCTCGGCTATAAACAACTTCAAGAATCACCAAGAGCAAAGGCACTTAAAGAAGTTAAAATTGGGGATAGGTTTGATGCAAAAGTTACACGCCTTCTTCCATTTGGCGCAATTTTAAGGGCAGAAAATGGACTCGAAGGCCTTCTTCACATAAAAAATGCAACGGAAGATAGACGCCTTATGATTCATCAAATTTGCAAACTAGACGAAATTGTTTCTGTTTATGTTAAAAGCATAGACAACGAAAGAGAAAGAGTTGAATGGTCAATTTTGTAATTTATATTGAAATGAATAAAATATTATGATATAATTTGATGCAAGTGCATCAAATGTGCTACTGTGGCTCAGTTGGTAGAGCAGTTGATTCGTAATCAACAGGTCGGCGGTTCGATCCCGCCCAGTAGCTCCAAAAAAATCTCCAATTAAGGAGATTTTTTTAATCATGAAATAGATAATCAAATGATTAAAGGTCGTTTGGAGATTCTGGTTGTGTTGAAAATAAGTTTAGCAACAATATGGGTAAACTTCACATTATGCTTAAAGTGTTTGATATTCTTCAAAAAACAAAAAGAATTCCTTCCAAGGAAATTCAACTTGCAAAAGAAAAAGTTGTTGAAACTCTTTCCAAATATTATTAAAAAAACATATTCAGCTTGAATATGTTTTTTAAAGGTTATACATCTTATATGCTTTTTCTAAAATCGAAGAGATAAAATCGTTTTTTGCAGCAGTGTATTTTTTTCTTTCGTCTGCGAATTTAACGGAAAGTTCTGTTTTGAGTTTTTCATATGCTTTAACATCATCTGGATGATCTAACATATATTGTTTGAAGTAAATAAACTCGTTCCAATATTCACTTCCTAAAATTTGAATATGAATGTAGTGTGTTCTGTTTTCAGGAGTTCCTTTTCTTGCAAGAATTTCGCCTTTAGTTTCAATTGAATTTAGCATATCATATCCAGCATCAGCAAGAACTTTTTCCATTTCAAGCATCGTCTCTGTTCTGTCAACGCCAATTGCAATGTCGATAATAGGTTTAGCGCTCAATCCTGGAATTGAAGTGCTTCCAACATGTTCTATTTTAAAATCAAAATCTTTCAAAATTGTTTTTAAAGTTTCTTTTTCTTTTTCATATTCTTGTGGCCATGTTTCATCATATGGATAAACTGTAACCAAATTATTATTTAAACCTAACATAAATTCTCCTTTATTGTTATATTTTAAACTAAAAAAATTCATTGTCAAATTTTTGCCAAAAAAATTTTTAATGTGTTGTTATAAATAAAAACATTAAATATGTTTGCAATTTTAAAAGGAGAATGTTAGTAAAAAACTTTTCTGATTTAAGCTAATGCTTTTCTATCCTTAAAAAAAACAATTAAAATAACGAAGGACTATTCGCAAGAGAGTTCGCACAAAATTTTGAAAAAATTTTCGTCTGGTGCGAAAG
>CAMEKL010000032.1 GCA_945921365.1 uncultured Bacillota bacterium | reverse complement strand
GTTAAACGTGAATTTAGAAACAAAATTAACAGGCAAACAAACTGTGAAAGTGGGAATATAACAAAACTTGTTTCTGCAAGCATGAAACAAGTTGCTGCAATTGAAAAAATCAATGAAACAATTGGCCTTTCATCACTTGATCCTGAACTTGAGGAGGTTGCAATTTTAAGGCTTGCAAATCCTGAAGAGTCACTCAGCGACTTATTAAAATTGAGCACATTGAAACTCACAAAAAGTGGGCTTAATCACAGACTTAGAAAAATTCTGGCAATTGCTGACAATTTAACTTGATTTAAAATTTGAGTTGTTGTAAACTAGACGCATGGAAAAATTTATTCATCTTCACAATCACACTGAATATAGTCTTCTAGATGGTGCAGCAAAAATTAAAAAACTTGTTGAAATAACTGCTGAACGTGGTTGGCCTGCTGTTGCTATAACTGACCATGGAAATATGTATGGCGCACTTCAATTTTATTCTGCTTGTCTTTCTAAAGGCATCAAACCAATTATTGGCACAGAGTTTTATATTTGTGAAGATTTAACAAATAAGGCGGGGAAACAAAATATTTACCACCAAATTTTGCTTGCAAAAAATAATGATGGTTATAAAAATCTTTTGAAGTTAAATTCAATTGCTTTTAAAGATGGATATTACTATAAACCAAGAATAGATTTTAAAACGCTTGAAGCTCACAGCAGTGGTCTTATTTGTTTAAGTGCCTGTCTTGCCGGAAAGGTTCCTCAACTTGTTTTATCTAGACGCTTTGATGAGGCTGAAAATCTCATACTTTGGTTTAAAAATTTATTTAATGATGACTACTATCTTGAAATTCAAAATCACGGGATTCCTGAACAACAAGAAGTTAATAAATTTTTAAAAGAGATGTCTGTTAAACATAACATCAAACTTGTTGCAACAAACGATGTTCACTATTTAAACAAAGAAGATGCCGAAATGCAAGATGTTCTTATGTGCGTTCAAATGGGCAAAAGAATTGACGATACAGACAGGCTAAAATTTTCAACAGATGAATTCTACTATAAAACTTATGAAGAGATGGCCGAAGCAATGAAAGGCTATGAAGAGGCTCTTCAAACACCTTTTGAAATTGCAGATAAATGTGATGTTGTGATAAGATCTAAACTTCACGGAGAACTTGGGCTTGACGCAAAATATGTTATGCCAGCAAGCGAAAACTATATTCCTGCCTACACTCCAGAGAACGGCATGAGTTGCTATGAGTTCTTGCGTTATTTAACTTTTGAAGGTATTAAGAAAAAATATAAAGTTGTTACTGATGATATTATTAAGCGTGCAGAGAGTGAACTTGAAATAATCAATTCTCAAGGCTTTGTTGAATATTTCCTTATTGTTTGGGATTATATCAACTATGCAAGAAAAAATGGAATTCCTGTTGGTCCAGGAAGAGGCTCTGGTGCTGGAAGCATTGTTGCATATGCAAGTGGAATAACAATGATTGACCCACTTAAATATGACCTTATTTTTGAAAGATTTATTCACAAAGAAAGAGTTTCAATGCCAGATTTTGACGTTGATTTCGATTTTGATAGACGTCCTGAAGTTATTGACTACGTTAGAAGAAAATATGGTGATGACCACGTTGCCCTTATTGCTACTTTTGGAACAATGGCAGCAAAAAACGCTATTCGTGATGTTGCAAGAACTCTTAATATGAGTTATTCTGAAGCGGATAAAATTGCAAAACTTATTCCTCTCAAACTCCCTGCTGGAATAAAAAAACCACCAGTGCTTAAATATTATTTTGGCGTTACTGGAAATCCTGATAACGATAAGTTTATTATTCCAGAATTAAGGCAGATGTATGATGAAGACCCTTTTATTAAAAGAATTTGCGATTTAGCAATCAAGCTTGAGGGAACACCAAGAAACGTTTCAACTCACGCTTGTGGAACACTTATTGCACCAAAAGCAGTTGATGAATTTGTTCCACTTTCAAGAAGTAAAGACGATATTTCAACGCAATATAATATGATAGAGCTTGAACAACTTGGACTTCTTAAAATGGACTTTTTGGGTCTTAAAACATTAACAGATATAGACAAGGCTCTTAAGTATATTGAAAAAGATAAAGGCATTAAAATTGACTTTTACAATATGGAATATAATGATCCAAAAGTTTATGAACTTATTTCTTCTGGAAACACAGAAGCAATATTCCAACTTGAAAGTGAAGGCATGAAAAAGTTCATGAAAGACTTAAAACCAGATTGCCTTGAAGACATTATCGCTGGCGTTTCATTATATCGTCCTGGTCCAATGGATTCTATTCCTAGATATGTTAGAAACAAACAAAACCCTGATAAAATTGAATATGCTCACCCATGCCTAGAACCAATTTTAAATGTAACCTATGGCTGTATTGTTTATCAAGAACAAGTTATGAAAATATTCCAAGTTATGGGTGGATATAACATGGGACAAGCAGACAACGTTAGAAGAATTATGGGTAAAAAGAAAGTTGAAAAGATGCCTGCTGAAAAGAAAAAATTTATTGAGGGTTGGGAAGACCCAAAGGGTATAAGTTCAATTCCTGGTGCTTTAAAACTTGGTGTTAGCCGTGAAGTCGCCGAGCAGGTTTTCTCGGAGATGGAATCTTTTGCTCAATATGCTTTTAATAAATCTCATGCCGCCGCCTATGCTCATCTTTCTTATCAAACGGCATATTTAAAATGTTACTATGAAATATATTTTTTAACTTCTGTTCTAAACAACAGAATAACAAACTCTGATGATATTAAAAAATATGTTACCTACATTAAAAGTGAAGGCTTTGAAGTTTTGCCACCAGACATTAACAAGAGTGAAACTTTCTTCTCTGTTGAAAATGGAAATTTGCGTTTTGCTCTTGCCGCAATTAAAAACGTTGGGGTGGCGGTTATTGATAGCATTATTGCAGAAAGAAATGCAAACGGCGAATTTAAAAATTTTGAAGACTTTATAAAACGTGTTGACTCTGCCGTTCACAATAAACGTTGTTTGGAAAGTTTAATACTCGCTGGAGCTTTTGATTGCTTTAATGTTCATCGTTCTCAACTTATTGCAGTCTATGAAACTGCTGTTGCAAGAGAAACAAACGAACGCAAAAAACGTGCGTCTGGGCAATTTTCACTGTTTGATACACTAATTGATCAATCGTCTTCTCTGCAAGATAATTTGGAATATCCAAAAATCAAAGAATATACAAAAGATGCAAAACTTAAATTTGAAAAAGAAGTTGTTGGAATTTACATCAGTGGGAATCCTCTTGACGAATATTTGGATAAATATAAAGACTTTAATTTAACTTCAAATTTGCTTCAACCTATTGAAAATGACGACACAGATATTGAAGAAAACTTTGAAGACAATATTAAATATTCTGACGAACTTCAAAATGATATGAAAGTTTCATGTGGCGGAATTTTGGAAGATTGTAAAAAAATCATAACAAAAAATGGCAATAAGGAAATGGGACATGCAGTTGTTGAAGATCCTTATGGAACAATTGATATTTTGTTTTTTCCAGATGCTTACAGAAAATTTAAACACAATTTTATTGATGACTCTCTTGTTACAATTAAAGGACGGCTCAGTTTAAGAGATGGCGAAAAACCAACAGTTATTGTTGAAGAAATGCTTCTTTGGAAGAAAAATGAAGAACATCAAAAGGTAGATGAAGAGCCACTTAAAAAACTTTATTTAAAGTTTGACACAACAAATATAATTTTATATAACCGAATTGTTTCCATTCTCAATGACTATCCAGGAGAAAGTGAGGTTATTGTTAGGTGCACAAGCACAGGAAATGCTTTTAAACTGAACAAAACCGTTAATGTTTCAATGCTTCTTCAAACAGAACTTCTTGGTGTTTTGGAAGAAAATAATGTTGTTATAAAATAAAAAGAAGAATTATTCTTCTTTTTATTTTATTGCCGAAACATTTTCTTGTTTGTTCTCTTCGTCATCTAATTTATTTTTAAAAATATGAATTCTTCCCTTGTGTTTAAAAGCCATTGCTATCATCCAAAATGCAGCAAAACCAATTATAATATATAAAATTCTGCTAAATATACTTGCTTGTGTTCCAAAAAATCCTGCAACAATGTCATATTGAAGCATTCCAATTGAGAGCCAATTTATACAACCAAAAATTGTTATTAAGAAACACACAAAAGTTATCATGCATATATTTTTTTCTATTTAAAAAAATTTATTCACATTTTTGGCAGATAAAATGGAAATTGAACTTTTTCAGTTTTATAATATTTTTGGAGGCAAATATGCAAGAATATGACCGATTAAAAATTGAACAAGAAGAGATTATTAAAAGAATTTCTAAAAACGAAAAAAATTCAGCCAACTTAACGCAAGATGTAAACTTTTTAAAACAACGCGAACAATATTTATCAACAGCAGAAATTGCTCATTCAACAGCAAATGTTTCAAGAGATTTGCAAATTGAAAACAACTCTACGAATATTCAAATTCTTTTTACAAACCATAACACATTAAATCAAAAAATGATGCAACATGATGCTACATTAAATGATTTAAATTATTACGTTAATCAAATGAAAAGCTATTATGGTGGAACATTTAATGTTTTCACAAAGAGAACAATCCCATGCGGTAAAAAAACTTACAGCACAGGGCAAGCGTATACAACCGTGTTTTTAGTTTGCGACCCATCATCAATTTGTAAAGTTAATTTTAAAATTAGAGTTATAATTGAAACAGAAACAACGTATTCCCCAACCATTCAAATACTCCTTAACGAAAACGATGTTGTTTATGAAAAAGCTTATTCGCTTTCAAATGAAACAATTTCTGACACAATTGAATTTTCATATGAGTTTTATCCAAAACAAACAAGTAATAGATTTAAAATTAAAGTTAAAACAACCGACACAGTTTACGCAAATATGATTCGTGTTTTAGATACAGAAGTTGAAGCTTTTGGAAGAAATTTGGTGATTTTGAATAGAGATCGAGATTTTAAAGTTTATATAACTAAAGATTATTATTATTTAACAAAAAATGATATCTACACTGGAGAGTATAAAAAAGTTGCAGTTGGAACTAACTTCGACTTAACAACTGGCTTTACTCCTTTCCCTCAACTGATTGATATGCCTACTTCATCAAGCACAAGAGCAAACAATATTCATAATTTTAACTTTCAATATCTCCCTCTTATAGTTTACGATTCAAGCACAGATAAATTTTCTGTTTCTCAAAATGATGATAGATTTGCTGCAGTTAATGCATACAACTCATGTGGTTTTGTTTGTAATGCAAGTGCAGTTCCCGTTAATCATTCAAACGGATTTAAACTTTCTTCCTCTATGGCAGACACTCCAAGTTATTCTCATCCCGGCGTGCTTGCAAACGGAAATATAGATACAAACATGAGAAACACTGCATTTACATATTATTACAACAACTGCGCACCAGCAATGAGTATGTCTATATACACGTCTGGATATATAATGTCAAAAATCAAGGTTAATGGCGTTGTTCCAGCTGGAAGGTTTGTTGATAATACAAGTGTTTTTGCAAAGGATTGGGAAACAAACTCACATAGACCTTATTATTGCATTGCAACTGACCAAGATGGAAATAACACATTTTTTAATGGAAAAGATGCCACTTATAGCGTTCCAGTTGGATTTGGCTGGCAAGTTAATGCATTCATG
>CAMEKL010000031.1 GCA_945921365.1 uncultured Bacillota bacterium | reverse complement strand
TAAATCTCTAGACGCATGGACTTCTGGCTCTGTTAATTATGATGATATGTTAAACGGAACAGTTTCTTCAACCTCTGGTGCATTTAAACTTTTTGAAGAAAATGCAAATAAAGTTGTTGTTGAAGTTATTCATGGTGAAACAAACCACATGGAAACTTTCCCAATTAAATCTTGCAAAATAACAGTAACAATAAATGCTTGTGAAGCAACTGAAGAATCATTTGATGATTGGGTTAATATGAATTAAACACAGTTTTTACTGTGTTTTTTATTGTTAAAAAAAAGATTAGGTTTTTCCTAATCTTCTTTATTTTCGCTTGCTGGCATAATAATTAAAAATCTGTTTGGCTCAACACCTTTACTCATTGTTGTTAAACCCTCATAATTTTGAATTTCTGTGTGGATTATTCTTCTATCATTAGCGCACATAGGTTCAAGCTTAACAGATTTGTTTGTTTTTTGAACTTTTGTAGCCATGCGTTTTGCCAAAGCTTTAAGAGTTTCTTCTCTCTTTGATCTATAGTTCTCAATATCTAAAACAACTCTTGTTTTTGAAGCTTTGTTTTCATTTTCAATAACATTTGCAATATATTGAAGAGCGTTTAAGCATTCTCCCCTATATCCAATCAAGTTTGAAGCAGCAGTGCCTTTAATTTCAAGTTTAATTTCGCTTTCTGTCCTTGAAATTTCTTCAACCTTTTCTCCACATTTAGAAACAGCAACAAATCCTTTTATAAACTCTTTTGCAGAAGTTATCTTTTCTGATTTAACATCTTGTTTTTCATCAGACAAAATTTCTTTTTCAGAATTTTCTTCATCAGCTAAAACAGATGTTTCAACAATTTCAACTTCAACTTCTTCAAG
Organism: uncultured Bacillota bacterium; assembly: GCA_945921365.1. Lineage (GTDB taxonomy): Bacteria > Bacillota > Clostridia > Christensenellales > UBA1242 > UMGS687. The sequence continues at coordinate 4,941 of CAMEKL010000031.1, read as the reverse complement.
CATTGGTTCTTCTTCTAAAATTTCATTAACTGTTTCTTCAGCCAAAGTTTCTTCTTTTATTTCCTCTTTCCTTAAATATTTATCTCTTGCATCCTCAGAAATTGAAACAAGAACTTTTGCTTTTTTAAAAAGACCGCCCTGCTCCAAAATTTTAATATCAACATCTTCCCTTATGGCTCTCAATTCGAATAGTGCATTTTCAATTGCTTTTTCAATTGTCTTGCCTGTTGACTCAATTTCAAATAGCATACTACTTTCTCCTTTATTTTTTTCTGCTGTAATCAACCGTTTGTTTTGGTTGTTTTTTAGATTTTCTATTTTCTAACAGTTTAACAAAGTAGTTAATAAGTGGTGTTGTTAAAACTCCAACAAGTGAGCTTGCAAAAATGTAAAGTGCAAACACTGCATTATATGTGAGTGTGATATATAACATCAAACCTGGAAGTAAAACCATCATTAGCCAACCACCTGGTTGTTTTGGTTGAGCTGGTTCTTCCGTTTTCTTTCTTTTAAATTTAAGTTTCCCTTGAGCTAAAAGAAGAGAAATAAGGTTAAGACCAACAGCAAGAATAACGATGATTAAATAACCATTTGCTCTTCCAGCTGAATCTCTAATTGGGTCCATAATTGTGTTGTATTCAACCTCAGCAAATTCTTTTAATGAATCTGCAGAAATCGTTACTGTTTTTGCATTCTCATCATCATTTAATTTAAAAGCTGTGTCTTTAAAACTTGCTTTCGCCCCAGAAAGATACTCGTTAAATGAAGCAACAGAGTTAGACCATGGTGTGTCTGATTTCCAGATATTTTCAACCCAAAGCCAACTTTCTTTAACTTCATTATATTTGTTGATTGCTCTTTCATTTTTTTCTGCAATAACTTCTTCACTTACATCTTTATTTGATAGCAACTCTTTTGTTTTAGATTTTGCATATGCTTCAGCCAGTGCAGAATCAAAATTTCCTTGTGCATCTGAGTTGTTGTTTACATATTCAACATAACGCTCTTTATAAATGTTAACAATATTATCAACATCATATTCCGCAACAGAATAATAACTTTTTTGAATTTCGTTATATTGATGTGCGATTTTATAACTCGCAATGGAGTTAAGACCAGCAAATAAAGTTATAAAAATAACAAGAGTTAAAACTAGGTTAACAATCATAATAACACAAGAACCAACAACGTTATAATTGTTTTTCTTATAGAGCTCCATTGTTTTTTGATTGACAAGTTGCTTGTTATTACCATATTGCTTTTGAATTTTTGCAACTTCTGGTTGGATAATTGCTTGAATTTTTGTGTTTTTTTGTGTGATATATTTGTTTAAAAAATCAAGTGGCAACAAGATAAGTTTTAAAACAATTGTGAAAACAATCACAGCCCAAGCATAGTTGTGAATTCCAGAATGGAATGCCATGATTATTTTTTCCCAAACACCATTTGGCTCTGAAATTGCTGAGATAAATTTGCCGGTTAAATTAGCCATTTAATATCTCCTTTTATGTTTAGTGGCAATAAATCAAGCCCGCTTTTCCCGTTTGGTGTGCATCTACAAATTCTTTTGATTCCAAGATATATTCCTTTAAAGACTCCAAATTCACGAATTGCAAGAACCATGTATGTTGAGCAACTTGGTGTGAACCTGCATGTGTGTGGAAGCGCTGGGCTGATAACATATTTATAGCAATAAACAAGAAATAGCGCAACCGCCTTTAAAGGAAAAGTTATAATTTTTTTTAGTATTTTTAAAAATTTATCAAAATTAGACATTTTCGTCCAAATTATTTCCATTTAGCCATAGACCAGACTTTTAGAGAACTTTTTATTTCATCAAAGCTTGCGTTTGATATCTCTGGCCTTGCAATTATAATGTAGTTATAATTTTCATTAACATTCGGCATAAGCGACCTAAAAGCTTCACGAAGCCTACGCTTAACTTTACTTCTTATAACGCTCTTGCCAATTTTCTTACTAACTGTGAAACCAACCTTATACGGTTTGAACTTTGTTTTAACAAAACTAAGGGATAAAAATGAGGTATGTTTTGTTTGTCCGTGTTTGTAAATGTAACTAAACTGTTTGTTCTTTTTTAGGCGATTTGTTTTTGGAATCATGTTCGCCTCTCCTTAATTATGCAGATAATTTTTTTCTGCCTCTGTTTCTGCGTCTTTTAATAACATTTCTTCCGCCTTGAGTTTTCATTCTAGCACGAAATCCATGAACTTTGCTTCTTTGACGCTTCTTTGGTTGATAAGTTCTTTTCATAATACCTCCTATATAGTGTAACAAAAAGTTCGCTAGTATTATAATTGAATATAAAAAAACTGTCAACCTATTTTTAAAAATATTTACTTGTGTAAATATAATAAAAAAAGTAAATAATAAAGATTGATGATTCTAGACCAAAAAGAAAAAATTTTAATGAACTTTTTCTATCAAAACTGCAATGAAAAAACAACAAAACTTTTCTCTTCACAAGAGCTTGTTAAATTTGTTGCAGAGAAAAAACATGCACTCTCTCTAAATGAACTAGACAACATCATGAATTATCTTCAAAAAGAAAACTACATCGACTTTGTTGCGTCTGACAGCAAAAAGGGTGTTATGTATTGCGTTAGCTTAAAGCAAAAAGGCAAACTTTTTAAAAAAGATTTAGAAAACGAAAAAAAACAAGCTCGCATGCTTATTGCACGAACAATTGGGCTTGCAATTCTTTCTTTTCTTGTTGGAATAATTTTAAAAGCAATTTTTTCTTAGTTGATAATTTCTAAATCTTTATTTGCTTTTTTTAGAGCATGGGCTTTATACGCATCTTGATATTCTTTTCCAAACTTGGCAGACAGAGTTTTTATCCAAACATTTTTAACATTCTTCTCATTGTTCTTATAAAAATCATTTACTTTACAATCAAAATCTGAAAGCCAAAACTCTGGCAGTGGGCCATAGTTTTCTGACATAAGCACAACATGCATTTCATTCTTATTGCCTTTCACTTCCTCAACATTGTAAAGACAGCAACCAAATCTACTTGCAAAAGATATATAATCGCGATTTTTCAACCTCTCAATAAACATTTCTAAACTCCTTTTATATTAAATGTTTAATTTTTTTCATCAGTTTCAAAATTAAATCTTAAAGAGAAATTCCAAAATCTCTTTTTGTTGTTTTCTTTAAATAGTGTTTATAAGCATCAACATATTCATTTCGAAATTTAATGGAAAGCCTAGTAATCCAAAGCTTTTTTAATTGAGTTTCAATATTTTTAATATCGGCACTTGTTCTTAAATTAAAATCAGAAAACCAAATGTGAGATGCAGAAGAAAAACTTCCTTGGCAAAACTCTACATGTCGTTCCCCATTTATTCCAATTTCTTTATCCATTCCAGAAAAATAGCAATTAAATTTTTCTGCAAGTATCTCATAATCTTTTTCATCTATCTTTTCAACAAACATATATTTTCCTCATAAACTATTTTTTTTGGCAATAAAGAAAGTAAAAATAGGTCTGTCATTTTCTTTTTTATAGTTTTCATTTTCTTTGATTGCCTCTTCACTTGCATAAGAATCCAAAACTTTAACAATTTTAAAATTGTTGTTAATAAGCGAGTTGACAAGTGAAGCGTATGTCCTATGATATTTTGTAACCTCAGTTTTGTTCCAAATAACTTTCCTTTCGCCTTCTGTTTGATAGTCACTCAAAAGATAATAAATTTTCCCATCAATTTCAATTTTATTTTTTTGTTCTTTCCCATCAAATATAATTGCAGTTTTAAATGGACTCTCCTGTGAGAAAATTAAAATTCCATCTTCAGTTAAAAGGTTGTATATATCTTTTAGCAGTTTATCAAAATCTTTAACATAGTGAAAAGCAAGTGAGCTTACAATAACATCATACTCTCCTTCAAAAGTGTCAAGTTTTTCCATATCTAAAACATAATAGTCAAAGCATCTCTCTTTATTGTTCTTTTTTGCATCTGCAATCATATTTTTAGAAATATCAACACCAACAACGCACCTTGCGCCATTTTCAATTAAAAATCTATCAAATTTTCCATCTCCACAGCCAAGGTCTAGAACACATTTATCTGTTAAATTTGGGAGCAAACTTTTCATAATTGGATTTTCAATTAAATTATTTCTGTTAACACTTTCACTTCTGTGATTTTTATATAGCTCAAAAAAAGTTTTATTATCATAAACATTTTTCATATTAACTCCACTATAATATATCATAACATTTGACTTAGTGCAAAAAAATAAATTAAAATTATTTTAATAAAAGGGGGAATATTTCTATGCAATATAACAAAACAAAAAGAGGGATAGAAAAAACTGCTGGAATTTTGGGCGTGGTTGCATATTCGTTCTCTATAATCGTATATATTGCGCTAATAAGCTTGGGTTGTTCATTCTCTAATTCAGATAACATTATTATTGCAGAACAAGGATATTCATTCATTATGCTTGGCATATTCTATCTTCCAATTTCAATTGCTGCACTCATTCTTTCAACCTTTCTAATTAAATCTCCAATTGATGAACATGGCATTCTAAAAAATAGAAACGGCTTAAGAATTGCACTTTTAGTTCTTTCAATTTTGGCAACCTCTTGGGTTATGACTGGTCTTTTAATTGCAGTTTTATGCTTGAAAGATTTTGTAGAACAGACACAAATTCAAAATGCACAAAATGTTCAAGCAAAAACACCAAATACAGTTGAAGAAAAACTTGCACAAATTAAAAACTTAAAAGACCTTGGCGTTATTGATGAAGCAACATATAAAAAAGCAGTGCAAAAAGTTGTTAATGACTTTTTGAAAAATTAAAATAAAATTATAAAGCGCACAAAATCATGTGCGTTTTTTGTTAAAAATTTTATTAATAAAAATCCACCAGTAAAACTGGTGGTTTTTCATTTTGGGGTAAAACCCCTTG
>CAMEKL010000030.1 GCA_945921365.1 uncultured Bacillota bacterium | reverse complement strand
GCTACATATACGTCTGGCATCACAAAAGTTTTACCATATCTCTTGTTAAATCTTTCAGCCAAATCACGAGTAAGTTCAACATGTTGCTGTTGGTCTTTGCCCACAGGAACTATCGCAGTATTATATAGCAGAATATCAGCAACCATAAGCGTTGGATAAACAAATAAACCTGTATCAACGCCTTCTTTTGTTTGTTGCTGAGATTTATACTTAAATTGTGTCATACGTGATAATTCGCCCATTTTTGTTTGGAATGTCATTATAAATCCAAGTGCCCCGTGCTCCAATACATCACTTTGCTTAAATATAGTTGTAATTTCTGGGTTAACTCCACAAGCTAAATACATTGCTACCGAATCCATAACAGCACTTTTCAATTTACTAGGTTCTATATAACTTGTGATTGCATGTAAATCAGCAAGAAAGATATAACTATTATATTGTTCTTGTCTATCTACAAAATTCTTAATTGCTCCTAAATAATTTCCTAATGTTAGATTTCCACTAGGTCTAACTCCTGTTAACATCGTTTTTTTCATAATATCAAATCTCCTTAATTTAAAATATAAGAATACACAATGTGTCTTCTTGCGTAAACTAAAAAACCCGTTGATTATTTTGATAAACAAAACATACCAACGGGTTATATTAGATTTTATATATTAAATATTTAATCCATTTATATGTTTTGTGACGCACTAAAAAGCATTCACAAAACATAAGTGTTTTTGCGAACGCTACTTTACCAACGCCACCAAATAAATGAACTAAACATATATTTCTCCTTTATTTAAGATGTAATCATTATATGCAAAATTTCACAAAAAGTCAATAATTTTAGCAAAAGTTTACATTTCTGACTGTTTTCGTTTTTTCTGTTTACGCTTTTTTTCTCGCCCTTTTTCTTTGAGTTCCTTTTTTCTCGCTCTTTAATCAGATGTTCGTTTGTCATAGTAAACTCCGATAATTACATCGTAATAGAAAAATCTTTACTGGTCAATTTTATTTTAAGCATTTATAATATTTTACATAAAAAAACACTCAAAATAGAGTGTTCTTATTTAATTATTCTGCATCTGAATTTTTAAGTTCTTCGATTGCCTTTTCAACTTCTTCAATGTCGTTTCTAATTGTGTTATTATTTTGTGTTAAGATGTTGTAAGTATTTTCCAAAATTGGATATCTTTCTTTATTTTCTTCCATAACCTCTTGGCAATGTTGAACAGAAAGTTTGAAGCCTTCCAAGATGTCTAAATCTTCTTCAAGTTTCTTTGCTTTTTCTTCATCAATTTCACCAATGTTGTTAACACCATAGAGAACAACTTTTTGTTTTGCAACAAGAGCTTCTTTTCTTCTTAATTTCTTTTCATCAGATTCAAGAGTTCTTGCAACTTTTCTTAGTGGAATATATTCTTTTTTAACTTTTCTGAGTTCTTTTTCGTTTTCCGCAAGTCTTTGTTTTAATGTTTCAAGTCTCGCTTCATAATCTTCAATTGAGCCTGTTGGAGCAGATTCAACAACAACTACTTCCTCTTTATTTTCAAGTTGTTTTGCAAGCTCTTCATTCTTTGCAAGAAGTGCTTGTTTTTCTGCTTCGAACTTGGCTTTTTGTTCTTCAATTACTTTTCTTAAAGCTTCAAGTTCTTCGTTAGTTTCTTCCTGAGAAGCCTCATCTGTTGTTTCTTCAACTGCAGGTTCTTCAACAGTTTCAGCTAGTGGTTCTTCAACAGTTTCAACTGCTTGCTCTTCAACTGCTTCGCTTATTTCTTCTTGTTCTGGTTCAACTTCTATTCCTTCAAAATCTTCTTCTTCATCATCAAAGGCGTTTAAGTCTTCATCATCAAAGAAGAAATTGTTTGTTGCAGACTCTTTTGCTTCTTGTTGTTTGCCTCTTCTTTCTTCAATTGCTTTAAGCATGTTTGCTTTGAAAAGTTCTTCTTCTGCACGAATATCTGAAAGAGCGTCTTCTTTTGCTTCTTCAATTTCGCTTACAGCGTTTTCTTCGTCGTCAAATTTGAACTCTTCTTCAACAGGAGAAACAGCAAGATTGTTTTCTTCCACTGCTGGCTCCTTATATTCAATTTTTTCAACTTCTTTAACGTTTTCAATTTCTTTAACGTCTTCTTTTTCTGAGTCTTTATTCTTATTTTTTTTCTTTCCAAAAAGAGTGTAACTTGGATCTAAAACAGAAAGAACCAAATCTCCAAGGAAGAAAATTAAGAAACCACCAACTAAGATAATTCCTATGATTGCGAGAACATCAACCAATGCTTCAACAAACGCTCCTAAAAATAACATAATTTTATCCCCTTTTATCAATAAAAATTTTACTGGTGGAGGCGGAGGGAGTTGAACCCTCGTCCGAAAAGGTTTTGCAAAGCTTTTCTCCGTGCGCAGTTTGTTTTGTTTATTAACAAAAAGTGAGAACAAACAAATCACAATTTTGCATAGCCAAATTAGTTTATTGATAGTTCCTTTGGCGAAAAACTATCAACCTTTCCACTTGTTTGATACCTTTCAGTTAAAACGTGGACATTTTAACTAAGGCAGCTGTGCGACTAAGCAGCAACAGCAAGATTTTGATTATTTGCGTTTAAAATTTTTTTCGTTTATGGTACGACTACCGCACGCTTTGCACTTTGTAAAAATCAAATCCGTCGAAACCAAATACGCCCCCATAAAAAGAAAAAGTTATTAGATTTTCTTTATTTCTCTTTCAATTTCACGCTTAACAGCTTTTTCTTTAAGAGAAGCTTTTTTGTCGTAAAGTTTTTTTCCTCTACACACACCAATTTCAACTTTTATAAAGTTACCTTTTAAGTATACTCTAAGTGGAGCAATTGTCAACCCCTTTTCTGAAACTTTTTTTGAAATATATTCTATTTCTTCGCTTCTTAAAAGCAATTTTCGTTTTTTTCTTGGATCTGGAAGGAAGGAAGTTGACTGAGTGTATGGCTTAATATATGCATTTATTAAAAAAATTTCTCCATTTATTATTTTAACATAGCTATCTGTAACACTAATTCCGCCACTGCGAACAGACTTAACTTCGCTACCCTCTAATACAATTCCCGCCTCATATTTTTTTAGAATTTCATATTCAAAATTCGCTTTTTTATTAGCACAAATCTGTTTTATCATATTTCTCCTATATAATTTTAAATTCAATTTTACCCTGAATTACATTAGCAGCCAAAAGTTGAACCTCAACTTGCATTCCAAGATAGAATTTTCTAGCCTTGCTTGTTAAAACCATCTTCTTTTCGTCATAATTATAGCTATCTTCTGGCAAATTTTCAAGTTTTACAAGCCCCTCAACACTATTTTTAAGCTCAACAAACACGCCAAAGTTGGTTACGCCAGTTACAATTCCACTAAACGACTCTCCAACTCTATCTTTCATAAGCATTGCTTTATATATGTCGTCCACCTTTCTTTCGCTTTCATCTGCCATTCTTTCTCTTTCGCTTGACCTGTTTGATGCGTCATAAACAAACTCTTCAAGTTCAAAAATATTTTCAAGTTTAATTTTGCTTTTAATTTGATTTAAAGATGTTTTCTTGATTGTTTTTGCTTCAATTTTTGAAAGAGTCTCCTTAATTATTCTGTGAATTGTTAAATCTGGATACCTTCTTATTGGCGATGTGAAATGACAATAATTTTCAAGTGCAAGCCCAAAATGTCCTTCACATTCTGGAAGATAAATTGCTTTTTCGAGTGCACGCAAAATAAGTTTGCTTGCAATTGTGTAATAATCTTCAGTTTCAATTGATTTCAAAATTTGTTGAACATATTTTGGCGTTATATTTTTTGAAAATTTAATTTTTGCTCCAAGCGTTTCAATAATTCTTAAAACTTCGTCAATTTTTGTTTTTATTGGTTCATGGTGAACACGATAAACAAATGGCAAATCAAGTTTAACAAACGCCTGCGCAACAACCTCGTTTGCAAGAACCATAAAATTTTCAATCAGTTTGTGTGCGCAGTTTCTTTCCCTTGCCTTAACATCAATAACATTGCCTTTTTCATCAAAAACAAATTCGCTTTCCTTAACATCAAAGTCAAGCGCACCTGCTTGCTTTTCTCCTCAATTTTATCTGAAAGTTTTTTCATTGATAAAAGAGACTTTTCAACATCTTCTTTTATGTTATTTTTTTCACCACTAAAAAGTTTAAAAACTTCTGTGTAGGTTAATCTTTGCATGCTCTTTATAACGCTTTCAAAAATTTCATAATCTAATATATTTGCTTCTTCATCAAGGGTTATAAGCACAGAAAGTGTTAGCTTCTCTTCATCAGCATTAAGCGAACACAAATCATTTGAAAGCCTTTTTGGAAGCATTGGATAAACATTTTCTGGAAAATACACACTTGTTGCACGAAAATATGCCTCCTTATCCACCAAACTGCCTTTTTTAACAAAATTGCCAACATCAGCTATATGCACACCAAGAATATATTTTTCACCAATTTTTTCAAGCGAAATTGCATCATCTAAATCTTTAGCATCTTCACCATCAATTGTGAAAACAACTTTATCTCTCAAATCTTTTCTTTGTTTAAGTTCCTCTTTAATGTTTGCATCAAGTTTTTCAACTTCCAAAATTGTTTCTTTTGAAAACTCTTTTGGAATTTGACCTTCAGACAGAACATTTTCAATTGCAATTTCTTTTTCGCTTCCACTAAGAATTTTAACAACTCTTCCAACTGGATTTTCATTTTTTTCTGGCATAAAAGTTAGCTCAACAACAACTTTATCTCCAATTTTTGCCCCAGCAAGTTCCCTTTCTGAAACAAAAATTTTTCTAGAAAATTTGCTGTTTGTTGGAACAACAAACTTTCCTTTTAGCGTTTTTTTGTCGTTTGCAACAACTTCACCAGTTAAACGGCTGTTTCCTCTTTTTAGAATTTTAACAACTTGCGCAACATCATCTTTTTCAATTTTAAAAGAAACAGTGTCGCCATCAAGCGCTCCATGAAGATTTTTTGCGGGAATAAAATAATCTTCAAACTGCTTGTTATTAGACTTAACAAAAGCAAAGCCCTTTGCATTTCCAACAACTTTTCCAACAAAAATGCCAAGGTCTTTTGCCTTTGCAAGAGATTTTTTGCCACTTTCAAAAATTATTCCTTCATTGAGAAGCGAATTTAAGCACGAAGAAACATTTTCAAAACTTTCTCCTGTTTGTTTTGAAATTATTGTTATTAGTGAGTTATAGTTTTTAAATCTAACCTCACCCTTATCAAATACACTTAGAATTTTATCTCTGAGTCTCATGTTATATATCATAACATATAAAACAGCACATTCAAAAGGTTTTTCATTTAAAATAAATTAAGCACCAAACAAATTTAAAAATGAATAAATTTCAACAAATTTCGCTTTTGCTCTTGATTTAAAACAAAATATAATTGCTTTTGTTAGGGAAAATTATGGCAAGAAAAATTGTTATAACAAGTGGCAAGGGGGGAGTTGGAAAAACAACAATCTGTGCTAATTTAGGTGCAACACTTGCTGAACTTGGATTTAGAGTTTGTTTGATTGATGTTGACATTGGGCTTAACAACCTTGATGTTGTTTTGGGCATTGAAAAACGTGTGATGTTTGACATTGTTGATGTGATTGAAAGTAGGTGCAGAGCCAGCCAAGCATTAGTGCAAGACTATCGCATTTCTTCCCTCTATGTTATGCCGTCAGCACACTCCTATTCTCAAAGTGCCGTAAGTGGAGAAAAAATTAAAAAAATTGTTACAGACCTTGATGCAAGTTTTGACTATATACTAATTGATTGCCCTGCTGGCGTTGAGGCAGGATTTCATCGTGCAGTTTACTGTGCGAATGAAGCAATTATTGTTGTTACTCCACATATTTCAAGTGTTAGAGATGCAGACAAAGTGCTTTCGATTTTATCAGGATATGATTTAATGCATAAAT
>CAMEKL010000029.1 GCA_945921365.1 uncultured Bacillota bacterium | reverse complement strand
GTTGCTGCATTAACTCCAAAAGCAGAAATGAGTGGCGAAATGGGTGATTCACATATGGGTCTTCAAGCAAGGCTTATGAGCCAGGCTCTCAGAAAAATAACAGCTGTTGCTTCAAAATCAAACACTTCAATCATATTTATTAACCAACTTCGTGAAAAACTTAATACAATGGGATTCGGAGCAAGTCCAGAAACAACAACTGGTGGAAAAGCGTTAAAGTTCTACGCTTCAATTAGAATTGATGTTAGAAAAATTGAATCGCTTAAAGACAGTTCAAATGAAGTTTATGCAAACAGAGTTAAAGCAAAAATTGTTAAAAACAAACTTGCACCTCCTTTTAAAACAGCAGAATTTGAAATTGTTTTTGGAAAAGGTATTTCTAAAGAAGGTTGCATAATTGATATGGCTGTTGAGAATGACATAATTCAAAAAACAGGTGCTTGGTATTCCTACAATAACAGCAAAATTGGTCAAGGAAGAGAAAACACGAAACAATTCCTTCTTGATAATCCAGAAATCTATGCTGAAATTGAAAACAAGCTTAAAGAAATTTATTTTAAGAGTGAAGAAAATTAAATTTATTTAGTTAAATCTCATATAAAACTATATGAGATTTTTTTATAAAGACACTTACATAAATTATTATTTTAAGCATAGAAACGATAAGCTTATTGTTTTTCTTCATGGTTGGGGAGATGGAAGTGTTCTTCTTGAACCAGTTGATATTGCTCTTTCAAAAAATGTTGAATATTCTTCTTTGAAAATCGATTTTCCGCCTTTTGGAAAATCGAGAGAACCAAAAATTTCATGGACAATTTACGATTATGCTAATTTAACTAAAAAAATTATTATAGAGATAACAAAAAAGCATGAATATAGCCAATTGATTTTAATTTGCCACTCATTTGGTGGAAGAGTTGGAACTATATTATCTTCAGAAAATGATGAATTAAATATTTCCAAACTTGTTTTAATTGATTCTGCTGGAATAAAACCAAGAAGAAGTTTAATGTTTATGTTAAAGATCATAAAAGCAAAAATTTTTAAATTTTTTAAAATAAAAAGAAATAATCTTGGCTCAAAAGATTATCAAAAATTATCAAAGGATATGAAACAAACTTTTAAAAATGTTGTAAATGAAGATTTATCATATCTTCTGACTAAAATAAAAGCTAAAACACTTATTATTTATGGAGAAAAAGATAAAGACACCCCGCTTTATATGGCAAAAAAATTTAATAAAAAAATTAGAGATTCACATCTTGTTATAGTTAAAAATGCAGGGCATTTTTCATATATTGATAGTTACATTTTAGTTAATAAGCTAATTGAAAACTTTATTATGTGAAAACACTTTTAAAATGAGAAAAAAGTTGATATAATCATTGTTGTAAATTTAATCATATAAATTTAAGAGGGTTTATGAGTTTCTTTAATTTGAATAATCCAGAATTATATATTGGCATTGCGTTTGCCATTGTTAATGCAATTCTTTTGTGTTTTGCAAGTTCTAAGTTTTTGCAAATAATTCAGCTCTCTGGTTATAAGATTTCTGGTTATCGCGTTTGGCTTGCTGACACACATGCAAAATATATTTCAAGGCTTGCAATGCTTTCCTTTATAAGTTTTTCTTGCATGTTAATTACTGTTGTTATATTTGACGCATATCTTGGATATGCAAGCTATCTTGCATATATTGGCTTCGCTTTTTATTTGTTTTTTTTAATTTATTTCATTTGCAATATGTATATTGCACCACAAAAAACGCCACTAAAAACAACATATAGAATGAATAGACTTATAGCTTGTTTGTTTACGATAATTGCAATAGTTTCTTTCATTTTGTTTTGGATTTCAACAACATATCTCCCATTATATGTGCCTTATATACGATTTTCAGTTGTTGCATTAACGCCACTTCTTCTTCCGCTTCTTGTTCCACTTGCACACTTTATAATGCTTGGATATGAAATTTTAAATCACAAAAAATTTATATCATGGGCAAAAAAGAAACTTAAAAAATATCCAGACTTAATTAAAATTGGAATAACTGGAAGCGTTGGAAAAACAAGCACAAAGTTTATTTTAAACTCAATATTGTCGGAAAAATACAATGTTTGTATGACCCCTCATAGTTTTAACACACCAATGGGATTAACAAAAGTTGTTTTAGACTACTTAAAACCTTCACATGAAGTTTTAATAACCGAAATGGGTGCAAAACAACCAGGGGAAATACAAGCGCTGTGCGATATCATAAAACCAAAATATGGAATATTAACACTTGTTGGAAGCCAACACCTTGCAACGTTTGGAAGTCTTGAAAACATTGCAAAAACAAAAAATGAACTAATAAATTCACTTCCAACTGATGGAATTGCTATTTTTAATGGCGATAACGAACCAAGTATTAAACTTTATGAAAAATGCAAAATTGAAAAATGCCTAATCACAACAAAAGAATGTGAAAGCTCTTTTGCATATGCAAAAGATGTTGTTTTAAATGAAAGGGGAATAAATTTTACACTTTGCATAGACAATAAAAACATTTCTTGCAAAACTAAACTTATTGGAATGCACAACCTTAAAAATATTCTTCTTTGTAGCGCTCTTGCATATAAACTTGGGCTAAGTTTAGAACAGATTAAAATTGGAATAAGCAAACTTGAACCTATAAATCACCGTTTAGAGCTTAAAAAAGAAAATGGGCTTATAATTTTAGATGATTCATTCAATTCAAGTGTTGAAGGCTCAAATTCAGCGTTAGAATGCCTTAAAATGTTTAAAACTGGCAAAAAAATAATTGTAACTCCAGGCCTAGTTGAACTCGGTCAACTTGAAAAGGAAAGCAACTTCAATTTTGGTGCAAAAATTGCCGAAACTTGTGATGAAGTTATAATAGTTAATAAAGTTAATAAAAACAGCATAACAGAAGGCCTTCTAAGCGAAGGATTTAGCGAAGAAAAAATAAGCTTTGCAACAAACCTATTGGAGGCAAAACTTAAACTTAAAGATATTGCAAAAAAAGGTGATGTTATTCTATTTGAGAACGACCTTCCAGACAATTACACATAAAACTATCTAAGTTTAACAACAGTTGAAGCATTACGCCTAATATCTTCCGATATTGCAGCGTAATGTTTTTTTGTTGTGTTAACATCTTTATGACCCAAAACATCAGCAACAATATAGATATCTTGTGTTTCTCTATATAAATTTGTTCCATATGTGCTTCTAAGTTTATGTGGAGAAATTTTTTTAAGTGGCGTTACAGCATGTGCATATTTTTTAACCAAATTTTCAACTGCTCTTGGAGTTATTCTCTTTCTTTGCAAGCTTAAAAAAAGTGATTTATCATTTTCTTCAATCGTTTCAATGTCTTTTCTTTCTTCAATCCAATCTAGCAGGGCAGATTTTACTTCATCTGAAAAATATAAAACAACTTCATTTCCACCTTTTCTTGTTATTTTAAAGCTGTTATTATTGAAATCAACATCATCAATATTAAGCCCAACAAGTTCGCTAATACGAACACCAGTTCCAAGAAAAACACTTAGAATAGCAACATCTCTTGCTTTTGTTTTTTTATTATATCCTTGTTCACGTTTAGTTAAATCAACTGGATTTTCAGCTTCGTTTAAAAGCTTAACAACTTCATCAACTTCAAGCCTAATTATTTCTTTTTGATGAATTTTGGGTGTTGAAATTTTTGTTATAATATTTGAAGAAATCATATCTGAGTTGAACAAAAACTTAAAAAAACTTCTAAGTGCAGAAAGCTTTCTTGCTTTGCCACGATCTTTGTTTGTTATAACTTTTCCGTTTTTTTCATACATAGATACATAACTTAAATATCTTTCAATATCTCTAACTTTAAGCGATTCTAAATTTTCAAGTGATATTTCACACATTTTAACATTTAACTTGATTGAAAGAAAATCGAAGAATGTTCTAAGGTCATATCCATAATTAAGCCTTGTTAGGGCAGATGAATTATTTTCAATTGCAACAAAAAAATCTGACACATAGTCAGGAAGCATAACAAGAATCTCTGAAAGCTTCTCGTTGTTTATAATATCTCTTTGTTTGTGATATGACATATTTGAAATCATAGTTATTGTATATAAAAAATAAAAAAAAAAGTCAAATTTTAATAACAAATATACAAAAATTGTGTTGTTGTATATGCGTAATTCCACAATATATTGAGTATTATGCATATATTTTTTTATATTTTTAAAATAAATTTGTAAAAACCTATAATATGTTGTAAACTATAAAACAAGATGAAAAACAAGCAAATTATTGTAGACAAATCAACAATTCAAAACTATTCATTGGCAGTTGACGAAAATAATGCCATTGATTTTTGTTATTCTTTTGAAGATATCTTAGATGATGTTTTTGAAGACATTATGCATAATTCAAATAATGCAAAAATAATAAGCTTTGATGTTAAATTTATTAACGATTTTGCCTTTCACACGAATATTTATAATTCAGATGTTGACATTATCATAACAATCAAATCACCAGAACTAGAAGCAAACACAATAGGGGAATATTCAAAAATATATAAAAGATTTCATGAGAAATTCTTTTCAAATTGGAAAAAATTTAAAGAAAGAAAGAAGAGAAGATTTTTCCTTTTTAGAAAAAGAAAAAATAAAAAGGAAGATTCAACACAAGCGTCTAAAAAGAAAGTCTATACACTTTTAAAACTGAAAGAAGACTTGTTTGAAAAGCTGACAGATTATTTTTCTAACACAACTGTATTATATAATTATGATGATAAAATTTCAATTCTTTCAAATGAAGAACATGGAGTTAATGCAAACATTTATCTAACTTTTGCAAGCGACGATAATTTTAGACAATGGGTAACTGGAACAACAACTTTTAAAAACATTTATCTATTTGATGCAATAAACAAAATTGAAAGAAAAAACGAAAAAATAAACTATTCGCAAAATAATTTAACTTCTAGAAATTCAGATTTACTTTTAAAAGCTATTAGAGTTTTTAAAAATTTTGCTATGCTTATATTTCAAACAAAAAATTATGCATATGTTGATAGTCTAATTTATAATTGTCCAGATGAATTATTTAAAGATGATATATATCAAACGACAATTAGGTTAATAAACTATTTAAAAACAGCTTCTATCGCAGATTTTTATAGCATATATGATGAAGATAAAACAATTTTTGATTATTACAACATAAATCAAAATGAGATTACTAGAATTATAAATTCTTTTGCTGATATTATTTAAATTTAGTAAAATTTTGAATATTCAAAATTTATGTGTTAAAAACTTGATTAACTATTCGCAAAATGTGTCTTTTGCGAATAGTTTAAATATGTAAGCATTTAAACAAATCACTTAAACCTGCTCCTCTATCTTTTAAGATATGTTATACAAAATGGCTCAATAAGTGCATTTACGGTTATTCCATTTGCCACACATTTTCCATCATAATTAAAGATGCAATCTGTTTTGCAATCAATTTTCATTGTTTTAACATCTCTTTGGCGTGCAAACTCTGGTGCTTCTGAAAAAATAAGTTTTGACCTGTCGATTTCTGGTTTTCCTTCCTGCTTTTCAAAAGTATCACATATAATTTTCTTGTTAACTAAAATTTCTTTCGCTTGACAAGTTTGTTTTAAGTTATATTTACAACTTGTTTTTCTGCACCTAATATCCATAACTCACCTTTTTAGCATTATTTTTGTCAATAATTCCGCTTTTATACACATATAAACGCTTGCATTGAATTTAAAAATGAGATATAATCTCAACTGAGGAGTTAAATATGCAAGTAATCTTACTTAAAGATGTTAAAGGAACTGGCAAAAAGGGCGAAATTGTTAAGGTGTCAGATGGTTTTGGAAATAATTTTCTTTTAAAAAATGGCTTTGCAAAGCCTTGTAATAACGTAAATTTAAGTGAATTTAATCAAAAACAAGAAGCAAACAGCTTTCATAAGGCAGTTGAACTTCAAGAGGCAAAAAGCCTTGCTTCTCAACTTAAAGATTATAAAATCATTTTAACAACAAAATGTGGTGAAAACGGCAAAATTTTTGGTTCAATCACCTCAAAAGAAATTGCAGACGAGCTTGCAAAA